>JANMYN010000198.1:0-3558 GCA_031382195.1 Betaproteobacteria bacterium | reverse complement strand
CTTCGCCCAGAATGCCCAGAGATCGCCGATCGTCGCCGCGGTATCGTCGCCCGTCGTGGCGATCACGATGACATCGCCTTTTTTGGCAAAGTCGAGAATCGCCATCGCGGCAAGATTGTCCATTGGTCCGCAGAACGCCGTGATGGCGCTGCCGCTGAAGTTCATGGTCGGAAGCAGCGGCTTGATTGCATAGTCCAGGCAGCCTTTGCCGTTATAGGCATCGGTAACGAAGCCGGTGGGCATGCCGGAAAAAGCCTTCATGATGGCTTTTGAGGGCCGTTCGATGTTGCGGCGGACAGTCAGGGCAACGGGATCGCCGATCATGGTTGTGTTCTCCTTTTTATTGTTGGGCTAATCGTTGGACGGAGCGGAATTCGACTGCGGCACGACATCCACAAGCTCGACGTCGATGATCAGATCCGAATCGATGGAAACGCCATCCGGGGGTTCCTGGCGCGCACCCTTGAAAGCATTCTTCGCGGGAATGACGACGGTGCGTCGCCCGCCAACCTTCATGCCTTCCATGCCTTTTTCCAAGCCGGGCAGCGCGCGCTTGTAGCCGTAGACGAACGAGACCGGTGCGCCGCGGTCATCCGAATTGATGAATTTCCTGCCCTTCTTGTCGGAGGCCTGCTCGTCGTAGATCCAGCCGGTATAGCGGATGATCACGAACAAGCCGCGCCGCGGTTCGAGGCCGCTTCCCACCGTTCGGTCCATGACCTCGATTTCAGTGGGCGCAGCCTGCGCCGAGCCCGGCCAAAGAGTCTGGGCACAGAGCAGGCTCGACAGCGCGAGCGCGATCACGACGGGGCCGGTACGATTGATTGCCAACATCATGCTAGTTTAACCAAATCCGGAGTCGCTATTCTGCCGCATGATCCGCCTGCTTGAACGGACTGTGTTCGGACAGTTCGTCCACGTAGTGTTCGATCCCGCTTGCTTCCTTGCGCAGAAAGCGCGTGACCGCCTCGGCGAATTCGGGGTGCGCCAGCCAATGCGCGGACACCGTGCGTTGCGGCAAGAGGCCGCGGGCGAGCTTGTGTTCGCCCTGCGCGCCGCCTTCGAAGTAATCCATCTTTTCGGCGATGCAGAATTCGATGGCCTGGTAATAGCAGGTCTCGAAATGCAGGCCGGAGTGGAACTCCTTTGTTCCCCAATAGCGGCCATACAGCGTGTCATCGCCAATGATGTTGAAGGCCGACGCCACCGGCAGGCCATCGCGGTAACCCAGTATCAGCAGCAAGCGGTCGGGCATGGTTTGCGCCAGGCGCAGGAAGAAATCGAGATTCAGGTAAGGCGATGAATGGTGGGCTTGATAAGTCCGGTTGTAGCATTCGACGAAGAACTGCCAGTCCGTCTGGGTCGCCTCGCGCCCGCGCAGCCAGCGAAATTCGATCCCCGCATCGCGCACCTTGCGCCGCTCCTGGCGGATTTTCTTGCGCTTGTCGTGGTTCATGCGCGCCAGAAAACCGTCGAAGTCGCTGAAGCCCTCGTTGCGCCAGTGAAATTGCACGGAAGCCCGCAACATGAGCCCGGCTGACTCGAAGGCCGCCACCTCGGGCCCGGCCGGAAACAGGCAATGCAACGAAGACACGCCGGTATCGCGCGCAAACTTCAGCGCCGCGTCGACAAGTACTCGTCGATCGGCGTCATTGGAGGCCAATAAACGCGGGCCGGTTACCGGCGTGAACGGCACCGCGTTCAGCAGCTTGGGGTAATAACGCAGGCCATGGCGCTCGTAGGCGTCCGCCCATGCCCAGTCGAATACATATTCACCGTAGGAATGGGATTTCAGGTAGAGCGGCATGGCCGCCGCCAGCCGGCTGTCCCGCCACAGCGTGAGGTGGCACGGCGCCCAGCCGGTCTCGGCGCTGGCACTGCCGCTTTCGTGCAGCGCGTGAAGGAAGGCATGCGAAAGCAGCGGATTTTTTCCCGCGAGCGCGTCCCACTCCGAAGCGGGGATCGACGCAAGCGAATCTAGGACCTGGATACCGGAGCGCGTTTTCATTGTCACAAGGGGCGGATGCTATAGTAGCAGCCATGCGCATTGCGATTGGCCAGATCAACTGCACGGTCGGGGATCTCTCCGGCAACGCCAGAAAAATCCTCGAGTTTGCGGACCGGGCCAGGGCACAGGGCGCCGATCTTCTGCTGACCCCCGAACTCTCCCTCTGCGGTTACCCGCCTGAAGATCTGCTGTTGCGCGAAGATTTCCGCGCCGCCTGCGATCGCGCGCTCGCAGAGCTTGCGTCCAAGATCAAGGGTATCAGCATCGTGGTCGGCCATCCGCATCAGGTCAGCGGCAAGCTTTACAACGCCGCTTCAGTGCTGCAGAACGGCGGCATCGCGGCCGTCTACCACAAGCGCGATCTGCCCAATTACACGGTATTCGACGAAGAGCGCTATTTCGAGTCCGACGGCAGTCCCTGCGTCGTGGATATCAACGGCGTTCGTATTGGCGTGAATATCTGCGAGGATGTCTGGGGTCCTGGCGGGGAGAGCACCGCCCGCGCCACCCCTGACGCCGACGGCGTCAATGTCGGCATCAATATCTGCGCGGACGTCTGGGAGCCGGAGGCGCCGAAGCGCGCACGCGCGGCCGGGGCGCAGGTATTGCTGGTCCTCAATGCCTCGCCTTTTCATATCAACAAGCTCAGGACCCGCTACGAAGTGGTGCGTGATCGCACGGCCGAGACCGGCATGGCGGTGGTGTTCTGCAACCTTGTCGGCGGCCAGGACGAGCTGGTATTCGACGGCGCGTCTTTCGTCATGGATGGGCGCGGAAAACTGACTCATCAGTTGCCGGCCTTCGAGGAGGCGCTTGCCGTTGTCGAGGTCGGCAAAGACGGCCCGCTCCCCGGCAAAATTGTTCCGGAACCGGATATCGACGAGAGCATCTACAAGGCGTTATGCCTGGGCGTGCGCGATTATCTGGGCAAGAACGGATTTCCCGGCGCGCTGCTGGGCTTGTCGGGCGGCATCGATTCGGCGCTGACCTTGTGCATTGCTGCGGACGCGATCGGCGCGGACAGGGTGCATGCGGTGATGATGCCCTCGCAGTTCACCGCCGACATCAGCGTCGAAGATTCGCGGGACATGGTGAAGCGCCTCGGCGTGCACTACAGCGAGATCGCGATCAAACCGATGTTCGACACCTTCATGACCGCGCTTGGGCCGCATTTTGGCGACCGGCCGTTCGATGCCACTGAAGAAAACCTGCAGTCTCGCATCCGCGGCACCCTGCTGATGGCGTTGTCGAACAAGCTTGGATCGATCGTGCTGACCACCGGCAACAAGAGCGAGATGAGCACCGGCTATGCCACGCTCTACGGAGATATGGCGGGCGGCTTTGCCGTGCTCAAGGACATCACCAAGAAATTCGTCTACCGCCTCTCGCACTATCGCAACACCCTGTCGGCGGTGATCCCGGAGAGGATCATCGAGCGCGCTCCGAGCGCCGAACTGCGGCCCAACCAGGTCGACCAGGACAGCCTGCCGCCTTACGACGTGCTCGACGCGATCGTCGAGCGTTATGTCGAGCAGGACCAGAGCGTCGCG
>JANMYN010000187.1:0-4650 GCA_031382195.1 Betaproteobacteria bacterium | reverse complement strand
GCAGAATCCGGATCTGATGGAACTGCTGAAGGCACGTCGCGCCACAGTGATCGCGATGGACGCGGTGCCGCGTATCTCGCGCGCCCAGAAGCTCGATGCGCTGAGCTCGATGGCGAACATTGCCGGATATCGCGCGGTAATTGAAGCGGCACAGCATTTCGGGCGATTCTTCACCGGCCAGATCACCGCCGCTGGCAAGGTACCGCCCGCAAAAGTCATGGTGATCGGCGCCGGCGTGGCAGGACTGTCCGCAATCGGCACGGCGAGCAGCCTGGGTGCGATGGTCCGGGCTTTCGATGTGCGCCCGGAAGTCAAACAACAGATCGAGAGCTTGGGTGCGGAGTTCCTCGAGCTCGCTTTCAAGGAAGAGGGCTCCGGCGGCGGCGGTTACGCGAAGCAGATGAGTCCGGAGTTCATCAAAGCGGAAATGGATCTGTTCGCGGCGCAGGCGAAGGAGGTCGATATCATCATCACCACGGCGCTGATTCCAGGCAAGCCCGCGCCCAAGCTGATCACTGGCGCGATGGTGGATTCGATGCGCCAGGGGAGCGTCGTCGTGGACCTGGCGGCAGAACAGGGCGGCAACTGCGACTACACGAAGCCAGGCGAAGTCACCGTCCGCAATGGCGTGACGATCATCGGCTACACTGATTTGCCGAGCCGCCTGGCGACTCAATCGAGCCAGCTTTATGGCACCAATCTGCGCCATTTCCTGACCGACCTTACGCCGAAAAAAGACGGGAACATCGTCGTCAACATGGAGGACGACGTCATCCGCGGCGCGACGGTCATCCATGAGGGCAAAATAACCTGGCCGCCACCGCCGCTGAAGGTGCCGGCGATTGCAGCGGCGCCGGCCGCAGCCGCAATGCCGAAAGCGGCAAAGGAGGCAAAGCCATCCAAAGGCCACGGATCGCTGATCGCGATGGCGCTCGGTGCGCTCGCGCTCGTTCTGGTTGGCGCGTATGCGCCGCCGGCGTTCATGCAGCATCTCACGGTGTTCGTGCTGGCCTGCTTCATCGGCTTCCACGTGATCTGGAACGTGGCGCCCGCGCTGCACACGCCACTGATGAGCGTAACCAATGCGATCAGCGGCATCATCGTCATAGGCGCGCTGCTACAAATCGCCAATCCGTCATCGATCGTCCTGATTCTTGCGGGAATCTCGGTTCTGATTGCCACCATCAATATCGCGGGCGGATTCTGGGTGACCCAGCGCATGCTCAAGATGTTCAGAAGAGACTAAGAGGAAAAACATGGCAGCGGGATTCATTACGGTTTCCTATATTGGTGCGGCGATTCTATTCATCCTGAGTCTGGGCGGCTTGAGCCAGCAGGAAACCGCGCGCCGCGGCAATATCTACGGCTTCATCGGCATGGTCATCGCCATCGTCGCCACCATCGTCGGAATTCAAACCAGCGGCTACGTGGTGCTGTTTCCCGCCATGATCGTCGGCGCGCTCATGGGTGTGTTCGTGGCATCCCGCGTGGAAATGACGCAGATGCCCCAGCTCGTAGCCATGCTGCACAGCTTCGTCGGGCTTGCCGCGGTGCTGGTTGGGGTGGCAAGTTTCCTGGATCCCGGGGCGCATTTCGAGGGCACGGAAAAGACCATCCACGAGGTGGAGATTTTCCTGGGCGTATTCATCGGTGCGATCACATTCACCGGTTCGATCATCGCGTTCGGAAAACTGCAGGGCACGATTTCCGGCAAACCGCTGATGCTGCCGGGCCGGCACTGGCTGAATCTGGTCGCAATCGTTGCTTCGGTCTGGCTGGGTTACTTATTCCTGAACGCGCCATCGACTCAGGACGGACTTGTCCCGTTGCTGGTGATGACGGGCATCGCACTTTTCCTCGGCGTGCACCTGGTCGCTGCCATCGGCGGTGCGGACATGCCGGTCGTGGTGTCGATGCTGAACAGTTATTCCGGATGGGCGGCGGCAGCGACCGGCTTCATGCTGTCGAACGACTTGCTGATCGTGACCGGTGCGTTGGTCGGTTCGAGCGGCGCGATCCTTTCCTACATCATGTGCCGGGCGATGAATCGGAACTTCGTCGCCGTCATCATGGGCGGATTCGGAACGGCGGGCGGTTCCGCCGCCGCGGTCCCGCAGGGAGAAGTGATCGCCACGAGTGCGGACGAGGTGGCCAGCCTGCTCAGCGATGCCAAGGAAGTGGTCATCGTACCGGGTTACGGCATGGCGGTATCGCAGGCTCAAGGCGTGGTCAGCGAAATCACCAAGCGGTTGCGCGCCAAGAAGATCAATGTCCGCTTCGGCATCCATCCGGTCGCCGGGCGGCTGCCCGGACACATGAATGTGCTTCTTGCCGAAGCCAAGGTGCCTTACGACATCGTTCTGGAAATGGACGAGATCAACGACGATTTGCCGCACTCCGATGTCGCGCTCGTGATCGGCGCCAACGACATCGTCAATCCCGGGGCGCAGGAAGATCCCAACAGCCCGATCGCCGGCATGCCGGTGCTCGAAGTGTGGAAGGCCAAGACCGTAGTGGTGTTCAAGCGCAGCATGGCGACCGGTTATGCGGGCGTGGACAATCCACTTTTCTACAAGGAGAACACGCGCATGTTGTTCGGGGATGCCAAGAAGATGCTCGACGGTATCCTCCAGCATCTGGCGCCGTAGAGGATCGAACGCGGCAATCCAATTCAGATTCTCTTGCCGTCGACAGCCCCGGCTGTCTGCATGCACGCGCTGACGAATGAAACCTCGTGCTGTTCGGCCTTCATCGGATTGTCGAACACTTTGAATACCGCCTCGCTGAGAAGTCTCTCGTCGCTGGAATCCTGGACGAACCACCGCAGTTGCGGCGGAAACGACTGGATCATGATGAGGTCTTCGGCAAGTTTGTTGACGAAAAACTCGCGAGTGACGCCGTTATCGCGTGCAAGGGCAGCGTTATGGATGAACTCGCCACCCTCGTTACACTCCGCCAGCGTAAGCGGATGGGCCATGACTTGAATACTCCACATAGTGCTCAGGACGAAAACGCCGGTTGCGGAAGCCAGACTTTGATTCATCGTGGTCTCCATCTACATCGCGCCGACTGACTTCAGGTCTTGGGCGAGAATCGCCTTGTAGATCGCTCGCCCGGCTGGTTCGCGCGGGCCTGCCTGTGCGAATTGTAGTCCGTGTTGTTCGTTCTGCTACACTGCTTTTCGCGCTGCACTGCAGCTTATTTCTCTACTGCGCGAGGACCGCCATTAAAAAAAAGTTTCTCCTGACGTGCGCGATGCTCGTGTGCTCCGCAGCGCACGCCGACCGTATCAGCCGGATGAGCCAGACCGAGTTGTGCACCTATGAGGCGCAATTGCAGGTGGTGGCGTACTACTTCTTCGAACAGGGCAAGCCGCGCGAGGAAG
Source organism: Betaproteobacteria bacterium (assembly GCA_031382195.1). Classification (GTDB taxonomy): domain Bacteria; phylum Pseudomonadota; class Gammaproteobacteria; order Burkholderiales; family JACQAP01; genus JACQAP01. The sequence continues at coordinate 1,265 of JANMYN010000187.1, read as the reverse complement.
TCGGAATTAAATGGCACGGCGATGAAACACGTAATGAGATCGACTTCGTGAACAAGACCGTCGCCGAGGCCTACGCATGGCTGGCGAGCTGGAAGGAAAGTAGCAATGAATTGCTGCCGGCGCAGGCTTTCGGAGACATGGTGTATCAGGCATGCATGACCAGAAAAGAATTGTGATCGCGGCGGCTATATTGGCAGTGGGTTTTGCCGGTGCCGCAGTGGCCCAGAAGGACGCAGCGGAAAGGGCAAAGGAAGGCGGCATCGATCACTGGATCGAGTACTACAAAGGCGAGCAGCGCAAGCCTGCCGCAACCTCCCCGCAGGAGCGCGCGCCGGCGGTCATTCGGGCCGCTCCCGCCGAGCGCGCGGGGTCCGACGCGCCATCGCCGGACAAAGCCGAGGGCAAATGAAAAAAAGAGGTGCGCATCGCGCACCTCGAGACTACCCGCCACCCCGACAAGGGAGAAACCGGGAGCGTAGCGGACAAAACTCAGCCGTTACAGACCGAAGCGATCATGCCCAATTCCATTGGATCGTTCGGATCCTTGTAGAGCGAGGGTTGCTCGATCTGGCCTGCCCATACCGTGGCGCCAGTGCCAATTTCGCCAGCAGTCATCGTCCACTGTTCGAACGCGAGGCTGTGATCTTCGCAGCGCACTGCATACAACAGGATCTCCGACTTGTGCGCAAACGCCTCGTCACCGATGGTCTGCACGGTACTGAAGCTGCGCAAGACCCGCGCTTTCTTCAGATCGCCCACTTCGAAGATGCTGGTTCGATCCACGAACACGATTTCGTTGCCGTCCTGTGCCACCAGGCTCCATTCCTCTGCAAATGCCGTCGTTGCCAGCAATAACAGTCCAGCCACCATCCATCTTGCTGTTTTCATTCTATTTCCTTTCAATCCGTCCATCCGGCAACAGAAATTGTTGCATGCCAGCAAGGTAGGCTTTCATGACCGAAACATGAAGACCGGCAAGTCGCCTATCATTCATTCCAGTTCGGCATGATTGAGGGAACAATGGATCGATTTACGGCAATGGGATTGTTCGTGCGCATCGTCGAGACGGGAAGTTTCTCGGCGGTCGCACGCGAGATGAACATGACCCAGCCGACCGTCAGCAAGCAATTGACGGCGCTGGAGCGAAAATTAAAAACCCGGCTGCTCAATCGCAGTACCCGGCAGTTGTCGCTGACCGAGGCGGGCTCCGCTTATTTCGAAAGTTCGAAGCGCATTCTCGACACCGTGAACGAGGCGGAGGCGAA
>JANMYN010000170.1:0-2400 GCA_031382195.1 Betaproteobacteria bacterium | reverse complement strand
CGACAGAATCGAATCGGCAGGCAACCAAGGGGGAGAGAAAATGAAACTCGGATTCATCGGCGCGGGCTATATCGACCGTTTTCAGTCGGTCGCCATCAGCCAAGTCCGCGGAATCGAGGTCGCCGGCATTCTCAATAGGCGCGGCGCCGAGTCCCTCGCCGGTTTCTGCCGCGAGCATCGGCTCGGAAATACAAAAATCTACGACAGCATTGCCGAACTCGCGCGCAACGTGGACGTGATCGCGATTTATGTTCCGAATTACTGCCGTGTCGAAGTCATGGAGGAGATCGCCGCAGCGGTGAAAGCGGGGGCAAAGGTAAAAGGCGTGATCGTCGACAAGCCCCTTGCGCGCAACATGAAGGAAGCCAGGCGCATGGTGGAGCTGGCGCGCGAAGCGAAGCTGTTGACCGCCTACTTCGAGAACCAGATTTTCATGAAAGCTATCCAGAGCCAGCGCGCGCAGCTGCTGCCCGTGGCCCAGACCATGGGCCCACTGACGCTGACTCGCTCCGCCGAGGAACACGGCGGGCCGCACGAACCCTGGTTCTGGGATCCGACCCGCCAGGGTGGCGGCGTGCTGCTCGACATGGGATGTCACAGCATCGCGGTTGGGCGCCATGTGCTGACCCCGGCGGACAAGGATTTGCTGTTCCTGCAGCCAATTTCCGTCAGCGCGGACCTTGGCCTGCTCAAATGGGGACAGAAAAAATGGCGCGAGAAATTGCTGAAGGAACGCGGCGTCGACTACTCGAAAACGCCTGCGGAGGATTTCGCCACCGGCATGATTACTTATCGCAATCCGGAAAGCGGGCAAATCGTGAAATCTCAATTCACCGACTCATGGATGTTCGAGAAGCAGGGCCTGCGCCTGTTCATGGACGGCATGGGTCCCGGCTACGCGTTCGAGGTAAACACGCTGGTGTCGCCGCTCAACGTGTTCATCGGCGACGTGGCCGCCGAAGCTATTGCCAACCAGGAAAGCGCTTTGGAGAAAGCCGCGGCGAGCCGCGGTTTGCTGGCTGTGCAATACAACGAGGCGGACCTGTATGGCTATACGGACGAGAACAAAGACATGCTGGAGTCTTTCTCCGCCGGGCACAACGCCATGCTGTCGTGGGAGTACGGACTGGAAATCCAGCGCCTGGTCATGGCGAGCTATCTTGCGGCTGAACGCGGTAAAACCATCGACCTCACCGATAAAGCAATCCTCGCGGAGCTGGACAATTATATTCCTGCGATCCAGAGCGGCAAAGGGGCCGCGCAATTGCTGCGCGCCGGATAATTCGGCGTCAAGTCACGACTGCAGTCTTTTCCATGCGTGCGTTCGGTGCACTCCTGCCTATATCCGTCCTCGTCGAGCTACAGGTCCATGTGTGGCGCGTGCGTTTCGGTTAGAGTAGGCATCCCCGTCTTTTCAGGGAGCAGTCCCAATGAAAACCGCAGCGCTGGCGCTTGTATGCACAATGTTGTGGATTTTTCATCCCGTGGAAACTTCGGCCGCCTGGTTCCGGGGCGGCTTTACCGGAGCGGAAATGCTCCAACATTGCAAGGCCGAAGAAAAAGACCCGGTCAAGGATTTCGGCCGCGGCATCTGCATAGGTTTCATCGATGGCTTCGCCGCGGGACATTACGTCGGCGAGACCTACCACGCCTTCCATCACCGCGACGAAAAGATCGACGACATGTACGGTCATCTTTGCATTCCGGACACGGTGAACCGCGGCCAGCTGGCCAGCACGTTTGTCCGCTTCCTGGAGAAAAATCCCGAAAAGCTCAAACTCCCGGCAGGATTGGTGCTGGAAGATGCGTTGCGGGAAGCCTTCCCCTGTACCGGGCGCTAAGCCCAACTGAATAGCCCCGATCCCGGAAAAGTCGGAAATTGGGCTCCGTTACCGGCTCTGTACCCCGCCTCGCCCGGGCCCTGCCCGCGCGCCAACTGGCCTCCTCGATAGCAATTTCTCCCTACCGCGCAAGGACTTCGGCCTGCACCCTTAAGTTTGGCCGGATCCTTTCGTAATTAAGGAGAATGCACGCGCGAAAAAGAGACTTTCCTTTAGAAATGCACATGATGATGACGACAATGGAGTGCCAGAATGGCGGGCAGGACACCACCGGCTGGGTCGACGTATCCAGTCAGGCCGTGCAGTTCGGATTGCCCGGCCGCGTCCTGATTTCAAATGCCGCGTGGTTGCTGGCCGTGTACTTCGTGTCCGACATGGCGGACCGCAACGATCCGGCCAGGGAGGGGAAGCGGCTCGGGCGGCTGCTGGTCGAACTCGTCATCACGCTCTCCGGGCAGCGCGGCCGCCGCAGCGACGCCGTCGGAAATTTCGAACTGTTTCTGCCGCCTGCGATCGACCAGCGCCGCGGGCTCACGCTCCCGTGCGCCCATCTCTCGGT
>JANMYN010000108.1:0-1941 GCA_031382195.1 Betaproteobacteria bacterium | reverse complement strand
TGCATCAATTCCAGAAACGCCAGTTCTACGCGAATGCCGGGTTGATTGCGGCCGAGTCTCGCCGCTATTCGGCGAAACGGCTCCGCCCACGACGGGTCACGGGCGCCATGGGCGAAGAGCAGGATTGCCGAAGCCGGCTGGCTCACGCAAAGAGCAACACGAGGTCCATTACAGGATAGTGTAGCCCACCGGGCGACAAATCGACGAGCGGCGAACAATCCCGGCAGGTATGAAAAACCGGCCGTTCGCCGGCTTCGATTCTGCAGCCGCAGCCTGCGCTCTTCAGCCGGGGACCGCCTGCCGCGGAGCATCCTCGGCCATCAGCTCCTTGCCGATTAAGGTATGTGCGCGCTTCCTGAAAACGTCGCCGAATAGCAGCAGCGCGGGACCGGCAATATCTCGAGCGGCACCGTTCTTGAGTCCGCGCAGCGTGGACCCAATATGCCGGGCGGCTGGCAGGGATGCATTCTCGACCAGGATGACGGGCGTCGAAATCGGCATGCCTTGCGCCTCCAGAATTGCTGCAATTTCCGCTGCCTGGCCGACCGCCATGTACAACACGGCCGTGTCGGCGCTGGCTACCACCGGCGCCCAGTCGCTGACATCCTCGCCTTCGCCGATTCTCGGCGTGGCGAAAACGACGCTGCGACTGACGCCGCGCCCGGTCAGCGAAACGCCAAGTTCCGCGGCGGCGGCGAGCGCCGATGTCACGCCGGGCACGATTTCGTAAGCCACGCCGGCGGATTCCAGCGCGGCGATCTCCTCCTGCACCCTGCCGAACAGCATCGGATCGCCGCCCTTGAGCCTGACCACGATGTCGTACTTGGCCGCCGCTTCAACGAGATTGCGATTGATAAAACGCTGGTCGGTCGAGATGCGGCTGCAACGCTTGCCCACAGCCACCTGCCTGGCACCGGGAGCCAACGCGAGCATCTCCGGTTGCACCAGCGCGTCATGAAAGACGATGTCGGCGCGCTTGAGCAAGTCGGCGCCGCGCAACGTGATCAGGTCGGCAGCGCCCGGTCCCGCACCAATGAGATAGACCTTGCCCATCAGGCAAACTCCAGCAAAGCGCGCTTGTCCTTGATCTGCGCCCAGTGGTCCGCATCGGCGGGCGCAGGTTTCTTCCCGGCAATCGGCAACCAGGCTCTTGCGGCTTGCGCATTAATGCGGATGAAGTCTTTCTGGTTTTCCGGTACGTCGTCCTCTGCAAAGATTGCCTCGACCGGGCACTCGGCAACACACAAACTGCAATCGATGCAATTCTCCGGATCGATCGCGAGAAAATTCGGCCCCTCCACGAAACAATCGACCGGGCACACATCCACGCAGTCGGTATGCTTGCAGTTAATGCACGACTCTGTCACCACGTAAGTCATCTTATGTTCCTGTAGCGCGAAATACTTAAGTCATTCGATGAGTCCGGCAGCAACGGTATTGTTGCTGGTCTCATCGATGACGATAAAGCTGCCGGCCGCGCGATTGCGGCGATAGGGTTCGAATGCGACCGGCTGCGCGATCTTGACCGAAATGCGGCCGATATCATTCAGGGCAAACGTGTCGGCGGGTTCACGCAGCATCGTGTTGACGTTCATCCGGTATTGCGGGGATCCCAGCAACGCCTTGACTACGCGGGTACCCTGCTTGACCAGATAGCGTCGGCTACGGTTGAAGGGTTCAGTCGCCAGCCAGCAGAGCGTCGCTTCGAATTCGCGCGCAACGACCGGCAGCGATCCAGTTGCCGCAAATACTTCTCCGCGCGAGATGTCGAGTTGGTCTTCGAGCACGACCGTTACCGATTGAGGAGCCTGCGCGCGCTCCATTGCCTGGTCGAAGTTTCGCACCGAGCGTACTCGCGAGGTTTGTCCGGACGGCAGCACGGTGATGGTGTCGCCCACGCCGATGCTTCCGGATTCAATTCGCCCGGCATAGCCGCGAGCC
>JANMYN010000085.1:0-2902 GCA_031382195.1 Betaproteobacteria bacterium | reverse complement strand
AACTGCCCCATCAGGATGAACAGCGGGATCACGGACAGGTCGTAATTGGAGAAGCGCGCATAAGTTGCGCCCTTCAGGTGATTGAGCAGCGCAGCGTCGCCGGCGAGCAACCAGTAACCGACCGCGCCCGGCACGAACATCGAAACCGAGATCGGCACGCGCAGGATCATGAGCGTCAGCATCGCGCCGAACAGGGAAAGACCGAGCGCAAAATTACTCACTGCCGGCTTTCTTCCACGCAGTGTGCGCCGTCTGCAAGGCCGCAAATACCGTGAGCAGCAGGCCCGGAATCATGGCGACGTAGCCGATCCACAACGGAAAGCCGAGAATCATTGTGCTTTCGTTGCTTGCCTTGACGGCTATCGCGCCGATACTGGTTCGCCACGTCAGCAGTGCCATGACCACAGCGAACAGCGCTGCGCCCAGGGCATCGAGCCGGCACTGCTTGGATTTGCCCAGCCAAACGGTAAAGAAATCGACGGTGAGGTTGCCGCCCCGCAACTGGCACCATGGCAGCATCAGCGCGATACAACCTGCGAGGGCAACCTGCAGCAACTCGAAGTCACCCTGAATCGGCTGGTAGCCGAGCGAGCGCATGACGATGGACGCGACCACCATTCCGGTGATTGCGGTCAGGATCGCGCCGCCTGAAAACGCGGATACGGCAGCGAGCTTTTCGATGAGTGACGGCCTGCCAGCCTGCGGGTTTGCGGTCGTGCTCATGACTTTCGTTGTGGTCGGGTCGGGAACCGGGACAGGGTCAGCGTCCTGAGCGCGTATAGAGCCTTACGTAGAGCCACCTTAACGCCTCTACTCTCAGAACAGTCTGAAGGACCCCTTTTTTCGGGCGGCCAACCCATGCAGGCCCGATATTCTCACATTGCCGGAAGAGATGGGCGCCGCCGTGTCAGGTCGGCGGTGCAACCACCACCTTGTCGTAAGGGTGGCGCCGCGTGATCAGCTTCGAGTGCGCGAACACGTCCAGCGCGGTTTCGTAGTGCGCCGGATCGATCGCGATATCGCCGGCCCAGCAGCCGAGTTCCTGGTAAAAGCGTAACGCGGCGATCATGGCGTCCGGTGCGATGTCCGGAAAGAAGGATTGTTCCGCCTGGGCAACGATTGCGGCGGACGCAGTCTGCACCCACGCGCGTGCCTTGCGGTAGGCGCGCGTGAAGCGGATTGCGTCCGGCGACGTCAGCCAGCGCGGCATCGCAGCAAGGCTGCTGAAGGCGACCGGGCCGATGACTTCGCCGACCGAGGCCACGACTTCGGCCAGTCCCTCGTGGCGCAGTTGCTGCGGGTAGGGCGCTTGTTCGTGGTACCAGTCGCCAAGGCCTTCGCGAAACGCCGTCATCGATTTCTGTGGATTGCCGGCGTCGATACCCGAGGTCTTGTCGAGCGCGAAACCCCTTTTGTGCAGTGCGTAAGCCAGCATCGCCTGCGGCTGGCCGCCGTGCGCGAACATGAATTTCCCGACGGCCAGTTTGGCCCAGCCGAATTCCGGTACCGGATGGCGCGATGCAATGAGGAAACCGTCGCGCTGGTTGATCTGCGCAAAATTGACAAACGGCGGCCGCTCGTCTTTCTCCAGGTAAGGCCAGGCGCCGGACACGGCAGTCTGCGAAACATGAATTGCGCCGGAAACGAGCATTTCGCTCACGCTTTTTCCCGGCGGCATCACGGTGTAAGTCGGTTCGAAGCCCTCCGCCGCGAAGAAGCCCCCGGCGATTCCAGCGAGCAGCGGGCTGTAGAACGCGGAGTGACGATAAACCATCAGATTGAGAGTTCCCATCGCCGCCATTATGATTCGTTCCGGCCGGATATGTCCGGTATTGTCGGGAGCAGCAATGCCGGATAGCGGGCGCAGGGGAGTTTTTGCATTGATCCGCAGCCGTGAGGACGCGCTGCACGTCGTCACCGATGCGTCGATCGTGTTCCTGGTCATCGCGGCAATCCTTGCGGCGCTCTATTTCATAGAGGGTGAACGCACGCTGCTCGATGTCGGGTTGTTCGGGTTTCTCGGCGGTCTGCTTTGGCGCTTCAAGAGCGCTGCCGCGGCCATCACGCTGCTGCTCGCATCCGTCATGAGGCTGTTCGTGACGCTGGCGCAGATTTTCGACACTGGCGAGGTCAACTGGATATTCGTGGTGATCACGGCCATCGCCATCTTCACCAGCATTCGCGCCGCCGAGGCGACGTTGAAGCTGATCGGCCGCTTCGCGGCCAATGAAGGGGAAAGCTGAAAGGTAAAAGGTAAAAGGTGAAAGGTAAAAGGTGAAAGGTGAAAGGTGAAAGGTGGAACCCGGTGCGGCGCCGCCAAGCATTCCTCCTTGCACGTGGCATTCAGCTCTTGTCGTTACTTTCACCTTTCACCTTTCAGCTGGCTGGTCAACGCTTCGCGTTGACCAGCCCGATTCCCGCGCCGACCATTGCGAGCGCGCCGAGGAAGGCCGGGCGCAGCGGTTCCGCCAGCACGACCGCCCCCATCATCACGCCGAACAGTGGCGTCAGGAACCCGAACACCGCCAGCCGCCCACCCAGGTAGCGCGTCAGCAGCCAGAACCACGCAAGATAGGTCGCGAAAGCGACGACCGCGCCCTGGTAGACCAGGCTCGCTATCGCGATCGGCGTCATTGCTACCACGCCGGGTTCGCCCATCAGCCACGATGCAATCGGCAAGGTCAGCGAGGATACCGCGAGCTGATAGAACAACACTTTTGCCGCGCTGATGCGGGTGAGCCCGGTGGCGCGTATCCACACGGTGGTGGCCGCCCAGAGAATGCCGCCGATGATCCCGAACGCATCGCCGAGCAGGGAAGCAGGCGACGAGGCGAAGCCATCGCCGAATGCGGTCACGATGCCGCCGAATGCCAGCGCGACGCCGATCCACTGCCCCGCATGC
>JANMYN010000077.1:0-2603 GCA_031382195.1 Betaproteobacteria bacterium | reverse complement strand
ATGGGATTGAAGCCGGGCGACGTCGTCAGTTTCCAGTTGCCGAACTGGACCGAGACCATGGCCATCAACCTCGCCGCCTGCATGGCCGGACTGGTGGTAAATCCGATCGTGCCGATCTATCGCGAAGCCGAAGTGCGCTACATCCTCGCGGACTGCCGCTCCCGCGTATTATTCATTCCCGAGCGATTCCGCAGCTTCGATTACGCGGCCATGGTTGCCCGATTGCGACCGGCGCTGCCGCACTTGCGGGAAGTCATGGTCGTGCGCGGGCAGGCCGAAGGCTGCCGGCCGTATGCCGATCTGCTCGCGTCCGGCCGGGGTAAACCGGCGCACGAAAGCCGCACCGATCCCGATGCCGTGAAGCTCGTGCTCTACACCTCCGGTACCACCGGCAATCCCAAGGGTGTGCTCCACAGTCACAACACGATCATGTCTGAAATCGCTGCCGTGATCGACTTCTGGGGCATCCATGACCGCGACGTGGTGCTGATGCCCTCGCCGGTCACCCACATCACCGGCTATCTGTATGCGCTCGAGGTCGCCTTCGCGGCTGGCGTGAAGGTCGTGTTCATGGAACGCTGGAACGTGGCCGAGGCCGTGGACCTGATCGCGCGGCACGAAGTGAGCTTCAGCGTCGGTGCGACGCCCTTCCTGAAGGAACTCGTCGCGGAAGTGGAAGAGCGCCGGCTCGCGCTGCCGAGCCTGCGGCGATTCATGAGCGGCGGTGCGCCGGTCCCGCCCGAGTTGATCTATCGCGCCAACAAGGCGCTGCCGCAGTGCATGTCATTTCGCGTCTACGGCAGCACCGAAGCGCCCACGGTTACGCTCGGCATCCGCAGCCCCGCTGAGGCGGACCTGGGCGCCAATACGGACGGAAAAATCGTGAATCACGAAGTGCGCCTGTGTGACCCGCACACCGGCGCGGCGATCGCCGGCGAGGGCGAGATCTGCACACGCGGTCCGGAGATGATGCTGGGCTACACCGACTGGAAGCAGACGCTGGAGAGCTTCGACACCGATGGTTATTTCCATACCGGCGATCTCGGCTACTACGTGAACGGCGATTACCTGTGCGTGAGCGGCCGCAAGAAGGACCTCATCATCCGCGGCGGGGAGAACCTCAGCCCGAAGGAGATCGAGGATGTGCTGCACCGGCATCCGGGAATCCAGGAATTGGCTATCGTGGCCATGCCGCACGAGCGCCTCGGCGAAGGCGTCTGTGCCTGCGTCATTCCTCGTGCCGGCCACTGCGTGGACGTGGGCATTCTCGCCGCCTGGCTCGAACAGGCCGGCCTGGCGCGTCAGAAATTCCCGGAGCGCGTGGAGTTGATGCAAGACCTGCCGCGCACCGCCTCGGGCAAGGTACAGAAGAACGTTCTGCGCAATTTTATTGCCGCGAAAATGAAGACGGAAAAAGAGGGGGTGCAATGAATACCAACACCAAGGCAGATCCCGGCAAAACCGAACTGCTCGCACTTTATCGCCGCATGCTGCTGATCCGGCGCATGGAGGAACGGCTCGGCGAGGTGGTGCAATCGGGCGAACTGCCCGGCCCGGTGCACCTGTACATCGGGCAGGAAGCCGTGGCCGTCGGCGTATGCGCGCATCTTACGGACGAGGATTGGATCGCAAGCAATCATCGCGGGCACGGCCATTTTCTGGCCAAGGGCGGTGCACCGCACGCCATGGTGGCGGAGATCTTCGGACGCGACACCGGCATCTGCCACGGTAAGGGCGGCTCCATGCACGTGGCCGATTTCGGGCGCGGCATTCTCGGTGCCAACGGCATCGTGGGCGGCGGCATCGGCCTCGCGGGGGGAGCGGCGCTGGCCGCGCAGCTCGACGGAAAGGGCCGCGTGTCAGTCGAGTTCTTCGGCGACGGCGGCGCAAACCAGGGCGTCATGAGCGAAGTCATCAACATCGCCGCGATCTGGAAGCTGCCACTGCTGCTGGTTTGCGAGAACAATGGCTTCTCGGAATTCTCGCCCACCGATACCGTGACCGCAGGCGAGATCGCCGCGCGCGCGCAGCCCTTCGGTATTCCCGGCGTGACAGTGGATGGCAACGACGTGGTGGCGGTGTGGCAAGTGACGGCGCAGGCCGTGGGGCGTGCACGAACTGGGCAGGGGCCCACCCTGATCGAGGCTCGCACTTACCGTTGGCGGGGCCACGTCGAGACCGAGAAAAGTTTCCTGTCCGCGAAATACCGGGAAGACGACGAGATCGCGCAGTGGCAGCGCCGCGATCCGATTGCCCGGCTGGAGTCGCGGCTTCTCGACGGCGCGGCCACGCAGAACGACATCGACGGAGTCAACACGGAAATCGCGCAGGTTGTGGAGCACGCGTATGCGCAGGCCATGGCCGATCCGTTGCCCCTCGATGCCAGCGCATTTCAGCACATGTTTGCCTGAGGACGACCCATGGCGAAGAAACGACTCATCCAGGCGATCAACGAAGCCCTGTTCGAGGAGATGGAACGCGATCCCCGCGTGATCGTCTTCGGCGAGGACGTGAAGATCAGCTTGTTCGGCGATACCAAAGGGCTGGCCGAGCGCTTCGGCGAACAGCGCGTGCGCAACACACCCATCGCGGAGACGGCCATG
>JANMYN010000068.1:0-1588 GCA_031382195.1 Betaproteobacteria bacterium | reverse complement strand
TCCGAGGCGATGGTGATGGGCGTCAAGGCGGGACTCAACCCGAAAGTCATGCTCGATGTCATAAACGCAGGATCGGGGCGCAACAGCGCCTCGCAGGACAAGTTTTCAAAGTCGGTGCTGCCGGGGACATTCGATTTTGGTTTCGCCACCGGGCTATCCTACAAGGATGTGCGCCTGTGCATCGACGAAGCCGAGGCGCTCGGGGTGCCGATGGTCTGCGGCGCCGCTGTGCGCCAGATGCTGGCGGTCACCAACGCGATGTACGGCGCCGATTCGGATTTCACCTCGATGTGCAAAGTCGTCGAGACCTGGGCCGGTGTCGAAGTGCGCGGCTAGGGCGCGCAAGCCTGGCTCACCGACCGAACGTCCAATCAACCCTGTTGCGGGAGACCGTCATGTCGCTTGCCACTCGATCGATGAATAATCCCGTCATCCTCGAAGCCCACGAGCCGCTTGCCACGCGCATGGCGCGCTCAGTCGTTGCCGTGTCCGCGGAAAGTCTGCCGGCCGAGGTGACCGATAAAGTGAAGCTATGCCTGATCGATCTGATCGGCTGCGCTTTCGAATCGCGCCAATTGCCCTGGAGCCGGCAGGCGGTGCAAGTCGCCGAACAGATGGACGGCAAGTCCGGTGGCGCGACCATCATCGGGATGCCCGGATCCTTTGCGCTCGGCGACGCGGCGTTCGCGAACGCCGTGATGGGACATGGCCTGGTACGCGAAGACATGCACTCGGGAAGTATCAGCCATCTGGGCATCGTCGTGCTGCCTGCCCTGCTGGCGCTGGCGCAATACCGACGCGTCAGCGGACGCGACTTCATCGCGGCCGTGGTGGCCGGCTATGAAGTGGGCGGACAGGTCGGGCGTGCGGTGATGGATGCCGATGTGGCGAAGATCCACCGCCCGACCGGCATCACCGGCCCGGTCGCCGCAGCGGCGGCGGGGTCGCGCCTGCTCGGACTGAGTATCGAACAGGCGACCAGCGCAATCGCACTCGGCGCAAATATCACCGCCGGATTCAATCAATGGGCGCATACCGGCGGCAGCGAAATGTTCTTCCACGCCGGTTTCGCTGCGCGCAATGCGCTGAGCGCGGTTCGCCTCGCTGAAAGCGGTGCATTTGCCTCCCCGTCCGCGCTGGATGGCGAGGCAGGGCTGTTCGCCGCATTGCGGAAACGTTCGGCGGCATCGAAAGTGGAGTTGTTCAAGGCAGCGCCGGAAATCCTGTCCGTCTATCACAAGCCGGTGCCGGCGTGCAATTTCGCGCAGACCGCAAGCCAGGCGGCACTCAGGATTGCGCGCGACGGCAAATTGGCGGTTGATCGGATTGCATCGATCACAGTGCGGGTGCCGCGCGCCGGCGCGCTCTATCCGGGCTGCGATTACACGGGGCCGTTCGCGCACATCCTGCAGGCCAAAATGAGCATTCAGTACAACGTCGCGGCCGCACTGATCGAAGGCGGCGTGTCGGAAAAGAATTTCGAACTCCTTAACGACGCACGGCTGCTCAAGCTGATCGGCCTGATGACGCTGGAAGTCGACGATGAGATGACGCGCGCCTATCCGGGCAAGCAGGGTGGCGAAGTGGA
>JANMYN010000064.1:0-3623 GCA_031382195.1 Betaproteobacteria bacterium | reverse complement strand
GCCGCGAAGCAGCATGCGTAGGCCCGCTTGCGCCGCCAGCGGTTGCGAGGTGGCCACGACGTTGCGAGCCAGCACCGGCATGCGGCGCGATGAATAGGGGAAGTCCCAGTCGAAATCAGTCATCGTTACTCCAGAAAAGGTTGTTCGCGTTTTTTCTCAGGGTTGGAAGCGCGTCCGCAACGAGCAATGCCAATGCAATCAGCAGAAGCGCAAGGCTCAGCGGTCGAGTAACGAACACCGCCGGATGGCCGCGTGCGAGCATAATCGCGCGCTGCAGATTGTCTTCCATCCTCGGTCCGAGCACAAAGCCGGGACGCAACGGCGCTGGTTCGCAGTCCAGCTTGATGAACAGATAACCGAACAGGCCGAAGAACTAAGGCCAGCACGGCGCCGCTCCAGATTGGCGATGATCTCGGAGAATCCGTACAGGCCCATGGCCACGACCACGAATCCGATGCCGGGAAACACGCCGATAAGCGTGCCGAGCATTTCCCCGATGAAACAATACAAATGTTCTGCAGCGTCAGCGCAACACCAAAACTGAGTTGCAGATCGGCGAGCAGTTCCATCAGAAGGGAAATAGCATAAAGGGCAGCCCTAAGCCGTAGGCAAACACGCCCACCGACAAACCCAGCGGCAACCGACACAAACCAACGGTATCGAGCCTTTCACCCGTGACCACCAGGCTTTTTATGCAGATTCCCGCACCGAGTATCAGCAGCAATGCGCCCAGAACGATAGGGAAGTAACCGGGTCCCATGTGGAAAGCCGTGCCCATCGGGTAGTCGCGGCCCACCGGGACTGCACACAAACCGAACAACAGAAATACGGCCCCCGCGAAAAAGTCACGGGGGCTGCGAATGCAAACGTTCAATCTCCTCCCCGTTATGCTTTTATGGTATTGCTGCAGGGTAAGCGTATTCTTTCACATGCTTTCCTCTATTCGCAAACCTCAATGCGCGATCGGGGCTATGGTCGGGCACACAAGGGCGCCAGCAAAGCCTGCAGGATTTCTCCACTGCGCGCGTCCTGCACGAAGGCAACGAGCGAGAGATCGGCTCGTTTCCAGTCCGGGGATAGTGCGATAGTCGCCGCCCAATGCAATCCGCCGCCTTGGGCCATCGGCAGGGGCCCTGTCAGTTCGCGTACCACGAAGTCGTGGTGGAGGAGCTTCCCTTTATTTTCTCCGGCTTTAATCGCGCTCTGAAGGCGGTTTTCGGTTATTGCGAAGTAGGTCTGCGCAATACCCCCAGCCACAGGCTGCGCGAGCCGCATGTCCAGTTCGACCTCGACACCTGAATTGCCTGGTCGCTGCCGTAGTAGCAATTCGGCGGCGGGCGCTAACCGGTTAAGCGCGCGGATGCTTTCGTCGAGACGATTATCCGAATACGACGATCGGTAGTCCGAACCGTTCAAGAGCAGTTGCGGTGTATACACCATGTTCACGCGTCGGCGCTCGGCCTGCATACGCTGGCGGCTGCTAAATTGTGCTTTCGCCAACTGGTCTGGCCAACCGAGCTGGTCCCAGTAATCCACATGGAACGCGAGCGCGATCACGCGATCGGGCGTGAATCCCTTGGCCGGCAGGGAACTCACCCATCGATCGGCCGGCGGGCAACTGTTGCACCCTTCGGAGGTATAAAGCTCGAGCACGGTAACGCGCGCAGCCGCGCTCCGCGTTACGCATGATTCGCCGGCAGCAAAGGTTTGTAGCGAGACCGATGCAAGGGCGGCGGCACACAGCAGAAGCATCGCGGTGGCGGAGCGAATCGAGGTTAAGGGTTTCATCATGCGAGACTCCTTGGCGGTAAGGGTTCTTTCAACGTGGTGGTTTTGCTATGATTCGGCTTCATTCCCCCAGCAGCACACTCCTTGAGCATCGATTTACACTCCCACTCCACATACTCCGATGGAGTGCTGGCACCTGCGGCCCTGGTCCGGCGGGCAGCATCCAGAGGCGTAAGCCTGCTGGCGCTGACTGACCATGACGACACTGGCGGTCTCGCCGAAGCGGCGCAGGTAGCCTCCGAAGTCAATATTGTGCTGGTTCCCGGAGTCGAGATCTCGGTCACGTGGAACGGCCAAACCCTGCACGTACTTGGCCTCGATATCGATCCGCGCGCGCCGGAACTGGTGGACGGATTGAGCGCGATTCGCCAATCGCGCGGCGAGCGCGCTATTCGCATCGCAAGCCAACTCGACGCCGTTGGCGTAGCCGGCAGCCTGGCTGGCGCAACGCGACATGCCGGAAATAGCGCCGCAATTGGTCGCAGCCATTTCGCCCGCTTTCTTGTGGAACATAAACACGTGCGCAATTCCAACGATGCGTTCCGCCGCTATCTCAGCACAGGCCGGTGTGGCTATGTCCCTCCTTGCTGGCCAGAACTTGCCCAGGCGATCGGCTGGATCCATAGCGCCGGCGGCCAGGCGGTGCTGGCGCATCCTGACCGCTATCGCCTCGCGCCTCGCGTCATGCAGTCCCTGTTTGAGGCCTTCGGGCAAAGCGCCGGAGACGCGATCGAAATCAGCAGCGATGGCCGTTTCAAGGCTTCAGTACAGATACGCCTGGCGCGGCGTTTCGGATTCGCACTGTCGTCCGGTTCGGATTTTCACGCACCTGGAAAAAATGTCGCAGACCTGGGTGATGTAACCGAAATTCCCGACGGCGTGCCTGCAGTATGGCAGCGCCTGCGGGCGATGAGATGATGCCTGCTGCATGGCCCAGTATTTCGCGGTACACCCGCAAGACCCCCAGCAGCGACTCATTCGCCGCGCGGTCGATATCGTGCGCAACGGCGGACTGATGGTCTATCCAACCGACTCCTGCTATGCGTTGGGCTGTCAGATTGGCGACAAGAACGCCATGGAGCGCGTGCGCCGTATCCGGCAGGTGGACGAGCACCATCATTTCACGTTGGTGTGCCGCGACCTTTCGGAGCTCGGACTATACGCAGCGGTCGACAACATACAATACCGATTGCTGAGGGCATCGACACCGGGCAGTTACACATTCATTCTCAAGGCGAGGCGGGAAGTTCCGAAGCGCCTGCTTAATCCGAGGCGTAACACCATTGGCGTGCGTGTGCCCGATCACAATGTGGTGCGTGCATTGCTGGAGGAAATGGGTGAACCGATATTGAGTTCGACACTGATACTCCCAAGCGATAAATTGCCGTTGAATGACATGGACGAAATTCGAAACCGGCTGCAGCACGATGTGGAATTGGTGCTCGATGGCGGACCCTGTGGCGTGGAAATGACGACTGTCGTTGATTTGACCGGCGACACGCCGGTTATCGCCAGGCGGGGCAAGGGCAGCACCGCGCCATTTGGAGTGCCTGCATGATGGAATTGGAGCATGCGATCCGTCTCATCGCCCTGTACGCAATTCCCGGCATTTTCGCGATAACTTTCCACGAAGCGGCGCATGGGTACGCGGCCAGGCATTTTGGCGACCCGACCGCGCATGAGGCCGGACGCATCACGCTAAATCCGATCCGTCACATTGATCCGATGGGCACGATCGTGATTCCGGTATTGATATTGATTGCCAGCCAGGGAAAATACGCGTTCGGGTGGGCAAAACCGGTTCCGGTCAACTTCGGCCGGTTGCGCAATCCCAA
>JANMYN010000063.1:0-6397 GCA_031382195.1 Betaproteobacteria bacterium | reverse complement strand
GGCTCAATCTGGGTGCGCTGCTGGTGGTCGCCGGCGTCGTTGGTTTCGGCGGCGCGCTGATCTCGCTGGCGATGTCGAAGTGGTCGGCTAAATTCATGACCGGCGCCAAGGTCATCGAAAATCCGCGCACGGAAGCAGAGCAATGGCTGGTTGAAACGGTGCGCCGGCAGGCGCAACAAGCGAATATCGGCATGCCGGATGTCGCGATTTACGATGCCCCGGACGTAAATGCGTTTGCCACGGGTATGAACCGCAACAGTGCACTGGTCGCCGTCAGTAGCGGGCTGCTCAACAATATGACGCGTGACGAAGCCGAGGCCGTGCTGGGTCATGAGATAACCCACGTTGCCAACGGTGACATGATCACGCTGGCGTTGATACAAGGCGTGGTGAACACTTTCGTGATATTCCTTTCGCGCATCATCGGCAACTTCGTCGACAAGGCCGTGTTCAAGACCGAGCGGGGCAACGGCCCGGCTTTCTGGATCACGTCGATCATCGCCGAACTGGTGCTGGGCATCCTCGCCAGCATCATCGTGATGTGGTTCAGCCGTCAGCGCGAGTTCCGCGCCGATGCGGGTGGCGCCGCGCTTGCCGGTCGCGAAAAAATGATTGCCGCGCTGCAGCGGCTGAAGCAGGCCCAGGGAGCGCCGCAACTTCCTGCGCAAATGCGCGCCTTTGGCATCTCCGGCGGACAGGCAGGGGGGCTTGCGCGGCTGTTCATGTCGCATCCTCCGCTCGACGAACGCATTGAGGCGCTGCGCGCTAGTCGCTAAATTCCGCATTTCGGAGAAAATACCGCCCGCGCGAGCGGGCGTATTGTTTTCGGCGCCGGCGAGTTATCCCGGTCGTCGAATATGCCTGGGCAATCAGAATAGGCGCACGCCGACCGAAAGGGTTTGCCCGGCGCTGCGCTCGAGACTCACCCGCTGCGGCCTTGCGCCTGCCAGCGCCGCGAGCAGCGGCAACCCGCGCGCGCACGGATTGCCGGTCCTCAGGTGTTCCAGTTCCACACCACTCATCCGCGTAATTTCCTGCGCGTGCGTATCTAGGCTGACCTCGAGCTCTGCCATCGACCCATTCGTGCGATCGTGCGTGAGCAGCAGGGCGGTGCCGAACGGTTCAACCACGCGACGCACGATTCCCAGAGGCTCGGGATAGGGCGTATCGTAGGCGACCAGCAGTACTGCCTCTCGTTCGACGTGCAGTTGTGAGGCCGCTTCCAGCAGCCCGATCGCGAAACTCCATTCGAATCCACACAGGCTGATCGAGGGGTGGTGCGAGTGTGTGGCAATACCCCAGTATCCCGATGGCGCGTTATGCACCGAATTGTGAAAGCGCGTTGGCGAGACCTGCCTATCCGATCCGGCGAGCGTGACGCAGATGTCGTTTATGACATCCCCGTCGCCGCCGGATGAGACGAACACGGTTGCCACCGAATCGACTGGCCTGCCGGCAGAGGCAAGCGCCGCATGGCCGACAGCCAGCGCCAATTTGACTATCGAGCCGGTGCGTCGGCGTTCCACTGCCGGCAGCAGATCCGCCACAGGCGGCGCGAGTGGTGCCGGCTCGTAAATTTTTTCGCCTGCAAGAACCGCGCGACCGGCGGGCCAGCCACTCAGCCCCGGCCCCAGAATCGCGATGCTTTCGACAAATAGATTCATGGCCGCACCTGCCCGAACAACAGGCTGCAGTTGGTGCCGCCGAAACCGAACGCATTGCTCATCACGATGCCGGGTGGTTCGCTGCGATTGTCGAGAAGATATCGAAGCCCCAATGCCGGGTCGAGCGTTCTCGTGTTCACGCTGCCCGGCATGAAGCCTCGCCCGATTGCCAGCGCACAGATGACGGCGTCGATTGCACCACACGCGCCTAGCGTGTGACCGGTCCAGCCCTTCGTTGAACTGCAGGGCGTATCGTTGCCGAACACGGCGCAAATCGCCTTATCTTCGGTTGCATCGTTGCTGTGCGTGCCGGTTCCATGCAAATTGATGTAGTCGACCGAGCCAGGCCGAAGGCCGGCGCTGTTGAGCGCCTGTTCCATGGCCATGCGCGCACCGAGTCCTTCGGGATGCGGAGTGGACATGTGGTAGGCGTCGCTGCTTTCGCCGACGCCGAGCAGCGCAATCGGCTCCGCCGTCCCGCGGTCCGGTTTTCTCTCCAGCAATACCATGCCCGCGCCTTCGCCGATGGATATGCCGTCGCGATCGGCGTCGAAGGGGCGGCATCCAGCCGCGGAAAGCAGCCCAAGCGAGCCAAAGCCATACAACGTGGTCAGACAGAGACTGTCGACGCCGCCGACCACTGCTGCGTCGCACAGGCCTGCTGCGATCATGCGCGCGGCACTGCCAAAAGCCTTCGCACTGGACGAACATGCGGTGGATATCGCGACCGACGGTCCGCTCAGGCCGAAATACGACTGGACGAACCAGGCCACCGAATAGGTATTGTGGGTCGTCGCATAGCGGAAATCCGCAGGTAGCGCACCGACCGCGTCCACCTGCGGTAAGCGAGCTCCGTCTCCAGGATGCCCGATGTGCTGGTACCCATGAACACACCGATGCGCGCGGCACCGTATTTCTCCCGTGCCGTCTCCACCGACTGGGCAAATCCGTCCTGGCGCAGGCACAACTGCGCGATCCGGTTGTTGCGACAGTCGAACTCGGCCAAGTCCTGGCGCACGGGTTGAAGCAGATGTTCGGCGATCTCGCCGACACTCGTAGCGAGCCGGACGGTTTCAAAGGCGCACGGCGCCAGTCCTGAGCGCATGTCCAACAGGGCCCGCGCGGTAGCATCGAGCCCGGTCCCGGCACTGCTGGCCACGGTGTAGCGATTCAAGAAGAGCGGTTGCAATCGGGGCGTCCTGTTCGGTGCGGGCTGCAGTGCAGGAGGCAAGAAGCCCGGCGTTGCTGCTGTCGAGGTTACGTGGCGCGGCACTGCGGCGTCAACCGCTTCCTTGCGGCTCCTGCATCAGGGGAGAGGTTATAATCCGGACTGCCGGATAACCCGGCTGCACTTACGGTATCCAAGGACGCAATGGACAGAGTCGAAACCATGACCGCTCAGGAGCGGGAACTGGCGGAACTGATCGTGGTGGCGCTCAATCTGGAAATTGCTGCGAGCGACATCGATCCGACCGCCCCTCTTTATCGGGAAGGGCTGGGCCTGGACTCGATCGACATCCTCGAGATTGCGCTGGCCGTGTCCAAGAACTATGGCTTTCAAATGCGTTCCGACGACAGCGACAATGTCAAGGTCTTCAGCTCGCTGCGCAGCCTGAACGAGCATGTCCAGCATCATCGCGTTCGTTAGCCGCGCTCTGAGGACCGGTTGGTGCAAGGCAGTGCTGGTGCTGGCGGGGATCACCGCCTATCAGGGGCTCATTTACTATTCGGTGGTAAACAATCCGGAAAGCGGATTCGGCGAAGCGCTCATGAGCGCGCCGCTTCTGATCGCGCTGAGTTGCGTGTTCGCGAAGTCGGCCCGCGAGCGCCTGTTTCTGAGCGTGCTGGCGATGCTGTGCATGACTGCCTTGGTCGTGTGGATGGCGCCCGGACCCCACCCGGCCTACTTCTACCCGG
The DNA here is from genome assembly GCA_031382195.1 of Betaproteobacteria bacterium. Taxonomy (GTDB): domain Bacteria; phylum Pseudomonadota; class Gammaproteobacteria; order Burkholderiales; family JACQAP01; genus JACQAP01. The sequence continues at coordinate 2,816 of JANMYN010000063.1, read as the reverse complement.
TTCCTTTTTTGCTAGTCTATGGATTCCTGTTCTGGCTGTTCGCGCGTACGCTCCGGGCGGGACGCCAGCCGCTGATTACGAAGCTGGCGCTGCATGTGCACGGAAAACTGCCGGATGACTTGATCCGCTACACCCGTCGTGTCACCTTGGCATGGTGCGCGTTTTTCGCCGCCATGGTCGTGGCGTCGGTTCTTCTGTTTCTGCTGGCGCCGCTGCCGGTCTGGTCGGTGTTCAACAATCTGCTTAACCTGCCGCTGGTCGTCGCAATGTACCTGGGCGAATATGCATGGCGCTTGCGGCGCTACCCCAATTTTTCGCATGCATCGATCGCTACCGTGGTGAGCGCCTTCCGCAACTTCGATTTCAACCGGCCTGCCGCCGATCGCTGAGCGTATGGCGCAAGTCGCAGCCATCAGCCATGCGGGCGCTGCCGAAATTGTCGCGTTCGATGGCACGAACCCGATAACGGCCGCACGTTTTGTGGCCGATGTGCAGCGGGCGGCGGCGCGACTTCCGGACCGGTCACATATGGTCAATTTCTGCGGCGACCGCTACCGGTTCGCGGTCGCATTCGTCGCTGCGCTGGTGCGCGGTCAGATCAACCTGCTGCCGCCGAACCAGACACCCGAGATGTTGGGCAAACTGCGGCACGAATACGGCGATTTCTATGCACTGGGCGATACACCGCAGGACCTCGGCGACATCGAATGCGTCATGTATCCCTCGGGCCCGGAAGCGGTGATGAGTCCACACGCGCAGGATTACTGCGTACCTGCATTTTCGCAGGATCAGGTTGCCGCAATCGCCTTTACCTCCGGCTCAACCGGACTCCCGACACCGCATCGCAAGACCTGGGGTGCGCTCGCGCGCGGCGCCGTCGCCGAAGCCGTGCGCTTCGGATTGGATGCAGGAGGAAGGGCCACGCTGGTGGGTACCGTGCCGCCACAGCACATGTACGGACTGGAATCCTCGGTACTCATGGCGTTGTGCAACGGCCTGGCGTTGCACGCCGGCCGGCCGTTCTATCCCGCCGACATCGCTGCTGCGCTGGCCGCTATTCCTGGCGAGCGCGTATTGATCACCACGCCGGTCCATCTGCGCGCGCTACTGGCCGAAAACGTTGCGCTGCCGCCGTTGCGCGCGATCGTCTGCGCGACTGCACCGCTTGCGCAGGAGACGGCGGCGCAGGCCGAAGCGCGCTACCGTGCGCCATTGCATGAGGTCTACGGATTCACCGAAGCCGGCATGGTGGCGACCCGGCGCACGGTCGAGGGTTCGTCTTGGCATTGCCTGCGTGATCTGCGTTTGCGAAAAGAGGGCAATGGGGTCATGGTGGCCGGCGGTCACGTCGAAGTCGAAGCAGCATTTACCGATATCGTTGAACTGCAGGCCGATGACGCCTTCATCCTGCACGGACGCAATGCGGATCTGGTCAATATCGCGGGCAAGCGTACTTCACTGGGTTATCTCAACCATCAGTTGAACGCAATAGAAGGCGTACGCGACGGTGTATTTTTCATGCCCGATGAAAACCCTGACGCCGTGACCCGCTTGATGGCTTTCGTCGTGGCGCCAGGCATCAGGCGCGATGATCTGCTGGCGGCGCTGCGCGCGCGCATCGATGCCGTCTTTCTTCCCAGGCCGTTGCTGTTCCTCGACGCACTGCCGCGCAATGCCACCGGCAAACTGCCTCGGGAAGCGCTACTCAAGCACGCGCAAGCCTGGTCCGCGAAAACAAAACGAGAGGGCACGATTTGACGCAGCCGTGGCTGGAGCAGCGCGAACGCTCGAACAGCCTCGCCTTGCGATTGCTGGTGTGGCTTGCGCTCAAACTTGGCCGACGCACCGGACTGTTGCTGCTCTACCCGGTGTGCCTTTACTTCCTGGTGTTCTCGATCAAGGGCCGGACGGCATCGAAGCGCTATTTGAGCAAGGTGCTCGGACGTGCCCCGGGCTTTGCCGAGCTGTTTCGTCACTACTACATCTTCGCCACGGTGGCGCTCGATCGCATGTTCCTGTTACGCGATCGCTTCGCGCATTTCGACATTCGCGTGCACGGGAGGGACGTGATCGACGAGGCGATGGCACGCGGCGAGAGTTGTTTCCTGCTTGGCGCCCACTTCGGCAGTTTCGAAGCCTTGCATGTATACGGAGAAGAGAACCAGACCAGGGTCACCATGTTGATGTTCGAACACGGCAACCGCAACATGAACGCGCTTGCCAAGGCCATCAATCCGGACCTGGAATCGGTGGTGATCGGAATGGGCTCGCTCGATTCGATGATCAGGGCGCAGGAAAGGCTGGATCGCGGGGATTGGGTGGGCATGCTCGGCGACCGCAGGCTGTACGCCTCGGGCGCCGTCAGCGTGCCGTTTTTCGGTGAATCCGCGACGTTCCCGACAGCGCCTTTTCGCATCGCCGCGCTGCTCGGCCGGCCTGTGGTCCTGATGCTGGCAATCTATCGCGGCGGCAATCGCTATGACCTGCATTTCGAACGCCTGGTCGAATCATCGAAGCTCGACCGCGGTCGACGCGATGCGCAGATCCGGGACTGGGCGACGCGCTATGCTCAGCGCCTCGAACACTACTGCCGGCTCGCACCTTACAACTGGTTCAATTTCTATGATTTCTGGTCGGAAGCGAATGCGCAGCCTTAACATCGTTATCGGCCTACTGGCCGCCGCCCTCGTGCCGGTATGCATTACGCCTGTGCTGTCGGCCGACGGCTCCGGCACGTGGGGCATCGAGCGCCTCATGCAGCAGTTGTCCGAAGTGCCGCATGCGCAAGCGCGCTTCGTCGAGCGCAAATACCTCAA
>JANMYN010000057.1:0-3282 GCA_031382195.1 Betaproteobacteria bacterium | reverse complement strand
CTGAAGCAATTGAGCACGTGCCTTTGCGTGGCAAGCTGGCCCACCAGTAAGCGGTTGTCGCGCTGGTCCAGGTAGAAACCGGTTTTGTGGCCCCTGGCCACGTCGACGCGCAGGCGAATGCCGCTTTCGACGATCTCCACGATCGCTGTATCGAGCTCGCCTTGTACCAGCCCGGTGCGAGGCGCGAGCCCTTCGAGTTCAAGCACATCCGCATCGGAACGCTCGTAGATGGCGCGGGCAGCGGTAACCTGTTGCAGCGCGTCGATGATCGCGTCACGCCATCGATGGCAGCCGGCGCTGGAAATCTGCAACACGACCACATCGGCATAGCGATCCACGATTAATCCCGGGAGACCATCGGACTCGCCGTGCACCAGGCGTTCGGCTTCGTCCGCTTTCCTGCCAAACAGCCCGCGGCGCATGCCGATCGCGGTTTCGATGCGTTTGCGGAAAAATGCGGCGTCGATCTGCGTGCCTTCATTCCAGTCCCACACACGCGCGGAAATGTTCGCATCCGGATTCAGCGCGGCAATCGCAAGGAAGCGACCGTCGTTTGCGACAATGTGCGCCGTATCACCGGACACCGTCTTGCCCTCGATGCGAGCGACCGCGCCAGAAAACACCCATGGATGCCGGCGCAACAGCGATTTTTCCCTGCCGGGTTTAAGAATGACCTTTATCATCTCGCCCCCGCCCTCTCCAGCTAACCAGAGACGGAGCCGAAAAGCGACGCGATCGAGGATCGACGCGTTTCCATCAACCTCTCAACCCGGTTGTTGGGGAGAGGGATGGGGTGAGGGGGGTGTCCTAAAAGGGTACTCCACGCTAGAAGGGGACTCCGACGTGCTACGCACGTAGGGTATCCGCAAGGGTATCCGTGGTTCATCACTTAGGATCTTTGCGTTTGGCACGCGGATGCGCCTGGTCGTAAACCTTGGCTAGATATTGAAAATCCAGATGCGTATAGACCTGCGTCGTCGAAATGCTGGCGTGGCCGAGCATTTCCTGCACCGCACGCAGATCGCCGCTGGATTGCAGGACGTGAGACGCGAACGAATGGCGCAGCATGTGCGGGTGCACGTGGCCGGGGAGGCCTTGCCTGATGCCCCAGTTTTTCAGCCGCGACTGCACGGTACGCGGGCTGATGGCAGCGCCGCGTTGATTCAGGAACAGTGCCGACTCGCTGCCTCGCGGCAGGGATTCGCGCACCGGCAGCCAGGCCTGGAGCGCCTGCAAAGCGTGACTGCCTACGGGCACTACACGCGTCTTGTTGCCTTTGCCGATCACGCGCACCGTCGCATCCGCGAAGCTGACGTCGCCTAGGCTTAGCGAGGTCAGTTCGGACAGGCGCAGTCCTGAGGAATACAGCAGTTCGAACATCGCACGGTCGCGCACGGCCAGCGGGTCGCTCTGGGAGAAGCTGACCAGGCGCGTCGCCTCGTCGGGTGATAGTGCTTTCGGCAGCGGTCTTGGCGACTTCGGTGGACGCACCCCGACGCAGGGGTTGCGGCTGAAGCCGTGATCGCGCGCGAGATAGTTGAAGAAGCCGCGCCACGCGGAAAGCATGCGCGCCAGCGATTTCCCACCCAGCCCGCGACCATGAAGCCGGGCGACGAAGCGCCGGATCTGATGGATCTGCAGGTCTTGCAGGGCGGAATCCTGTTCCTGTGTCAGCTCCAGCAACACGCGCACATCGTGCGCATAGCCTTCGACGGTATGCGGCGACAGACGCCGCTCGCGCATCAGATGCGACAGGAAGTCGGGGACGAAAGGAGGTTCGGCGGGAGAATCTGCTGTGCTTGGAGACGGGCTGTCGCGAACGGACATCTACAGGAACCGCACAAGCGAGGTACTGATCAATTCCCCCAGACGCTTGAGAAACAGCGTGCCCATCTCGGGGTAGAAGCGCTGCGGATCTTCGCTTGCCAGCGCCAGCAGGCCGAATACTCTTTCCGTGCGCAAGGTAATGTAGGCATGCGATTTGAGCAGGCCACCGGCCTCGCCGAACCACGCGGCGGTTTCGAACATGGGCTTGTGGCTGCAATACGGTTGATTGAGGCTGTCGGCAAAAACGCGAACCTCCTGGCTGCTGGGTCCGAACTCCGGCAAGGGCGGATGATCCCACTCGCTCCACAATCGCATTGCCACGTGCGGAACCGCGAAATCCTCGCGCAGATTGTAGTAAATCACCTGCAGCAGGTTTTCCAGGTTCTCAGGCTTGATGATCGCCACGGCGGCTCGGTGCACGCGTTCGCCGATGGCGTCGTTTTCCTCGCCATACTGCACCAGCTCGCGCAACTTTGCCTCCAGGATCTTGTTCTTCTCGCGCAAGCTGATGATCTGGCGCTCGGAGATCGGAATGGCGCGACCGCCATGCGGATGCGGGATCGAGATATCTCCGATCATGTCGGAGTAGGTCTCGAAGAATTCGGGATGGTCTTTCAGATAGCGGGCGACGTCTTCAGGTCTCATGCTTTTCCCTATACCTCTATTTCACCTTCGAATTCGTATTGCGCGGGCCCGGTCATCGTCAACGACTGCGCTTCGCCCGGCCATACAATTTCGAGCGCTCCGCCGCGCGTGTCCACAGTCACCGTCGAATCCAGCAACCCTCGCGCGATTCCAGCCGCCACCGCCGCGCATGCGCCGGTGCCGCAGGACAGCGTTTCGCCGGCCCCGCGCTCGAACACGCGCAGTTTAATATGCCTGCGATCCACGATTTGCATAAATCCGGCATTGACTCGCTCGGGGAAACGCGGGTGGCGCTCGATCAGCGGCCCTTCGCTCGACACTGGCGCAGCAGCGACGTCGGGGACGACTTGCACCGCGTGCGGATTGCCCATCGAGACGGCGGAAATCTCCAGATTCCGGCCGTCGACTTCAAGCGCATAGGTCGATGCGCGCCGATCGGCCACAAAGGGAACCCCGGCAGGCTCGAAAATCGGGACGCCCATGTTTACAGTGATCCGTCCGTCTTTCTCGAGTCTGGGTTCGATGATGCCCGACCGGGTTTCCACGCGGATGGCGTTCTTTGCCGACAAGCCGCGGTCGTGCACATAACGCACGAAGCAGCGCGCACCATTGCCGCACTGGCTGACCTCACCGCCGTCAGCGTTGAAGATTCTGTAATAAAAATCGGTGTCCGGGTTGCGCGGCGGCTCGACGATCAGCATTTGGTCGAAGCCGATGCCGACGTGGCGATCCGCCAGCCGACGGATGCTCACCGCATCGAGTGTTAATGGCACCCGGGTAGCATCCACGACGACGAAGTCGTTGCCCGCG
>JANMYN010000002.1:0-1590 GCA_031382195.1 Betaproteobacteria bacterium | reverse complement strand
ATTCGCCGAGAAATATTTTCTGATGCCCACCAGGATCGCCTGCGCCATCTTGTCCTGATACTTATCGTCCTTGAGCTTTTTTTCCTCTTCGGGATTGGTGAGAAAGGCGGTTTCGACCAGGATGGAAGGAATGTCCGGTGCTTTGAGCACCGCAAAGCCAGCCTGTTCGACATGTGCCCTGTGCAGATCGTTGACGCCGCCCAACTCGCCCAGTACTGCTTTGGCCAGCTTCAGGCTGTCGTTGATGGTCGCGGTCTGCGACAGGTCGATCAGTACCTGTTTCAACGTTGGATCGGCTACGTCGATGTTCACGCCGCCGATCAAATCCGCCTCGTTTTCCTTTCTCGCAAGCCAGCCGGCGGCGGCCGAAGTAGCCCCCCGTTCCGAGAGCGCAAATACCGACGAGCCGCGCGCATGTGGCTTGACGTAGGCATCCGCATGGATCGAGACGAACAGATCGGCCTGGACCTTGCGTGCCTTGATCACGCGATTGACGAGCGGGATGAAATAGTCGCCGTCGCGGATGAGGATGCCGCGCATGTTCGGCTCATCGTCCACAAGTGCCTTGAGTTTCCTGGCGATCGCCAGTGTGACGTGCTTTTCATGCGTGCCACTGCGGCCCCTGGCGCCCGGATCCTCGCCGCCGTGGCCTGCATCGATCGCGACGGTGATCAGGCGGGTAACATCGGCCGCAGAAACGGTCTTCTTGCCAAGCGGCGCCCGCGAATCGCTGGCGGTTGGCGCTGCCTTTTCGGATTTCTCCGGACTTTCGGCGGACGAAGCGCTGGCAGGCGCATATTCTTTCTTGTCGAGCAACGCCATCACCGCATCGGCAGGCTCCTCCAGCGGATAAACGTCGAGCACCAGACGGTGGCCGTAGTCGCCGACCGGTTTGAGCACGAACACCTGTGGTTTGATCTGCGCTTTCAGATCCAGTACGAGGCGCACGACGCCCGGTTTGAAGCGACCGATGCGTACGCCGCTGATATACGGATCAGCCGGTGAAATCTTGGCGGGAAGCTGCTCGAGCGTGGCGTTGAATTCCACATCATCGAGATCGAGGACGAGCCGTGCGGGGGTCCCGATGGTGAAAACGCTGTAGGCAATTGGCGCATCGGATTCCAGCGTAAGGCGCGTATATTCGGGCGCCGGCCAGACGCGTACCGAAGCGATCTGCGTTGCGGCGAATCCCGGCGTCTGCATCATCGCCAGCAAACTCATCGTGATCGCGGCGTTGCGCGACAGTTTCCCGCAGCCGCCGGTATTTCCCAGGCGTACAAACGGGAATTTCAGTCTGGCAAGCGTTGCAAACAATGTTTTCCGTGCTCCGTTTCCGCGGCAATTCGTATGCGCCGGCCGCTGCTTTCCACGCTCAACGATATTTTCAGGTCGGCTACGGGCAGCAGATCGCCCCCACGCTCCGGCCATTCCACCAGGCAGACGGTGCCAGGTTCGAAATAGTCTCGAAAGCCCGCATCCAGCCATTCTTGCGGATTGTTGAGTCGATAAAAATCAAAGTGATATAAGTCTAACTTAGAAAGGTTATAAGGTTCAACCAGTGTATAGGTGGGGCTTTTTACTTTGCCCTGA
>JANMYN010000872.1:0-4204 GCA_031382195.1 Betaproteobacteria bacterium | reverse complement strand
GCCGAGGCTGGCTAGTTCCGCGCGCGCCGTGACGACGGCGGCGCCGAAGCGAGCCTGTTCCTCCATGACGCGCGACTTGGAAATGTCGTAGTGAGCGACCTCGAGCTGCGCGTGCGAGACGAGCTGCGCATGGCCGATGGCGATGCCGCCCGACACGCCGATGCCGTGAATGGTGAAGCTCATAAAAAGCGAGGGGCGAGCGCAGAGGTGCGAGGGGCGAGGGGAAAAGCAGTTCCGACTCGTCCCTCGCCCCTCGTCCCTCGCCACTTATTCATTCCCCTTCCCCGAATTTGTCATTGATCAAACCCAGCAGCGCCGTCATCGCCTCGGCTTCATCGGGACCATCGGTTTCGATGGCCACGACGGAACCCTTTGCCGCGGCCAGCATCATCACGCCCATGATGCTCTTGGCGTTGACCTTGCGGCCGTCCCTGGATATCCAGACTTCGGCCGTGAACTGACCCGCCATCTGCGTGAGTTTGGCGGAAGCCCGGGCGTGCAGCCCGAGTTTGTTGACGATCTCAATTTCCCGTTGCAGCATTTCTCACCTGCGCAATGGGCATTTGCATGACACCCTCTATGCCGCCGGAGATGGCCTTGGCCACGACGGTTTTCAGCGGCTCATTACGATATGTCAGCGCGCGCACCAGCATGGGCAGGTTTACACCCGCCACGCCTTCGATTTTTCCGGGAATGAGCAGCTTGCAGGCGATATTGCTCGGCGTGGCGCCATAGGCGTCGGACAGCACCAGGACTCCGCCGCCCTGATCGATTTCGCGAAGCCGGTCAATGGCCTGTGGCAGCACAGCCTGTGGGTCGTCATCCATGCTGACGCCGATATGCGCCAGCTGCGCGGGCCGACCGCACATCACATGGCTCGCGCAGTGAATCAGGCTTTCACCGAGCGTACCGTGAGCGATAATCAGTATTCCAACCATGGCTAAGTGGAGACGTTGGCCGGGATAGCCTTGCGGATTCTACCTTTGCCGGCCGGGCAGTGATTGGTTACCCGCAAAACCGGAACTGATAACGCTGCGTTCACAACTTGCGGCTGACCAGTTTTTCAAGCGCATCGATCATCATTGCGGCGACATTGAATCCGGTCTGGTCGGCGATTTCGCGCATGCACGTGGGGCTGGTCACGTTGACTTCCGTCAGATAGTCGCCGATCACGTCGAGTCCGACGAGGAGCAGTCCCGCCGCCTTGAGTTCGGGCCCCAATGCTCGCGCGATTTCCAAGTCTCGGGCAGAAAGAGGTTGCGCGAGGCCTGTCCCGCCGGCCGCCAAGTTACCGCGGGTTTCGCCTTGCTTCGGAATGCGCGCCAGCGAATAGGGAACCGGTTCGCCATCGATGATGAGTACGCGCTTGTCGCCCTTGGCGATTTCGGGGATGAATTTCTGTGCCATGACCGTGCGCCGCCCATAATGCGTCACGGTTTCAATGACCACGCCGATGTTGTGGTCCTGGCGATGCAGACGGAACACGGACGTGCCGCCCATACCGTCCAGCGGCTTGACGATGATGTCGCCGTATTCGGCAAGGAAATCGCGGATCAACGCTTCTTCGCGCGTAACCAAAGCGGGCACGGTGAATTTCGGAAATCTGGCGATGGCCAGTTTTTCGTTGTTGTCGCGCACGGCCCGCGGATCGTTGATCACCCGGGCACCCTGCCGTTGTGCCAGCTCCAGCAGGTAAGTGCTGTAGATATACTCCATGTCGAAAGGAGGATCCTTGCGCATCATCACCACATCGAACGATTCCAGGCCCACGGCTTTGCGTTCGCTGACCCGGTACCACTGTTTTTCGTCCGGCATCAGTGCGAGATCCCGCGCATAGCCGAGCACCTTGCCGTCGCGCATCACCAGATCTTCCTGTTGCAGAATCGACAGCGTATGCCCGCGGGAAAAGGCCTCCCGCATCATCGCGTAGGAAGAGTCCTTGTACGTCTTGATGCTGTCGATCGGATCGAGGACAAAGACAATTTTCATCTTGTGTGGTGCGGGCGTATCGGCACTACGGCCAGGGGAGCTGACGGGGACCTGCCACGCGCATGCAGAATCTGCTTTTCCAGTGTCGGCAGCGGATTTCTCGGGCCCGTTGCGAGATGAGGAACATTCATGTGCGTCAATAGGTTGGAAGCGCGGGATTGTAGCAGAGGCGCCCCGGGAACCTGCCTTACTTCGACAATTTCAGGTTTCCCAACAAGAAAAAATTCCCGTCGGAATTGAAAAATTTATTCCACTCCTTCCGCGTCAGGCACCGGCCTTATTTATTCTTCAAGCCCTCGCCGCAGGGTCGCTTGGCTTTGCTTCGACCTGCAAAAAAACGGGCGCCCGAAGGCGCCCGATAATTGCTGAGCTGACTTAACGCAGGCGATCACATGTGATACGCAGTCTCGCCGTGCTCCGTGATATCCAGACCTTCGCGTTCCTTCTCTTCCGGAACACGCAAGCCGATAGTTGCGTCGATGATCTTGTAGAGTATCAGACTGATCACACCTGACCACACCAGTGTGGTACCCACGGCGATGGCTTGCTTCATAACTTGTCCGCCCATCGTCACGCCTTCCGCGTAGCCGACGCCGCCAAGACCCGGCGACATCAGAACGCCGGTGCCGAGCGCGCCCAGAATGCCGCCGATGCAGTGGACGCCGAAGACGTCCAGCGAATCGTCGTAGCTGAACATGCGCTTCAAACTGGTTACTGCCCAGAAGCACACAACGCCGGCGAGAATGCCGAGGATAATCGCGCCCATGGGCCCGATGAACCCGCATGCAGGTGTGATCGCAACGAGTCCGGCGACGGCTCCGGAAGCGGCACCCAGCATGCTGGGCTTACCCTTGACCATCCATTCGATGAACATCCATCCCATCACGGCAGACGCGGTAGCAAGCTGCGTATTAATGAGAACCATGGCGGCGATGCCATCCACGGCGAGTTCGCTGCCGACATTGAAGCCGAACCAGCCCACCCACAACAAGGAGGCACCGATCATGGTCATGGTCAGGCTGTGCGGCGGCATTGCTTCCTTGCCGTAACCGATACGTTTGCCCAGCACCAGGGCGCCCACAAGCGCCGCGATACCGGCGTTAACGTGCACAACGGTGCCACCCGCGAAGTCCTTCGCCCCAAGGGTGGCAAGCCAGCCACCGCCCCATACCATGTGCGCGATCGGCGCATAGACCAGGGTCACCCATAGCGCCATGAACCACAGGACGGCGGAGAACTTGATGCGTTCCGCGAAGCCGCCAACGATCAGCGCCGGGGTGATCGCCGCGAAGGTAAGCTGGAAAGTCAGGAATACGTACTCCGGAATGACGCCAGTGAGCGTTTCCGGTTTGATACCTGACAGGAAGGCCTTACCTAGACCCCCGACAATCGCGTTGCCTTCCGAAAATGCCAGGCTGTAGGCCCAAAGCGCCCAGATCACGGACACCAGCGAGAACGTTAAAAAAACCTGCATCAACAGGGAAAGCATGTTCTTTGTGCGGACCAGGCCGCCATAGAACAGTGCCAGCCCCGGCACGGTCATCAGCATGACCAGCACGGTGGCGGTGATCATCCACGCGGTGCTGCCGGCATCCATCTTTGGTGCTTCGGCAGCCGGCGCCGCAGCGGGCGCGGCGGCTACGGCGGCAGGCCCTGCGGCAGGCGCAGCCGCCTCGTCGGCAAAGCCCGGCACGGAAAGTCCCATTACTCCGCACAAAGCGATCAGCGCAAAAATCTTCTTGATCATGACATTCTCCCTATAGCGCTTCCGCGCCGGTCTCGCCGGTGCGAATGCGGACAACCTGTTCGAGGTCGAACACGAAGATCTTGCCGTCACCGATTTTGCCGGTATTGGCGGATTTTTCGATGGCCTCGATCACCTGATCCAGCAACTCAGTCTTGATCGCTGCTTCGATCTTCACTTTCGGCAGGAAATCCACGACGTACTCGGCGCCGCGATAAAGCTCGGTATGGCCCTTTTGCCGGCCGAAGCCCTGGACTTCGGTTACGGTGATCCCTTGCACGCCGATGGCGGACAAGGCTTCACGCACCTCGTCAAGCTTGAAAGGCTTGATGATTGCAGTCACTAGTTTCATGTTTTGACGCTCCCTGAATGGGCACCTGGATTAGAAAGTTAGAACTTGTAGATTCCCTGGACTCCCACCGAATACATGGTTTTGCTCAGCGTTCCGTTGCCATCGTCGAAAAACTCATT
>JANMYN010000857.1:0-1911 GCA_031382195.1 Betaproteobacteria bacterium | reverse complement strand
TGGGCCGCATCAGGTCCACCAGACAAGTAACGAAAAGACCAACTTTCATGGCTCTCCCAGGGGGATTGGGGGAGCGCCCTTATCCCAGCCGGCGCGTTTATCGCGCCAGCCAGTTACGCTCCGAATGTAGTTATGGCTGCTCCGGCAGGCAATCTCTTCAGTTCGCCCCTGGGCCAGCCTCACGGGAGGGCCAGCAGGTGTGGGACAGACAGCGCGCGGCGCAGCAAGGCGCGAATCATAGCATGGGGGTTTTTATGCCCCGCGGCGGTTGTGGGCAGCCGTTTCAGTATGTAAAATTGCCGCATCGCACAAATCTCTATGAGTGGAAAATTCGTGGCCGCAGCCAAGGGAAAGACCTCGATTCAGGTCATTGAGCGGATGATGGACCTGCTAGACGCGCTGGCGCGCAACGAGGAGCCGGTCAATCTCAAGCGCCTCGCCAACTCTACCAGCCTGCATCCATCGACTGCGCATCGCATTCTGAACATGATGGTGGAATTCAGAATGGTGGACCGCATCGAGCCGGGCACCTACCGGCTCGGCATACGGCTGCTCGAGCTTGGTCATCTGGTGAAGTCGCGCATTAACCTGCGCCAGGAGGCGTTGCCATTTATGCGTCGCCTGCATCAGGAACTGCACGAGACAGTCAATCTCTCCGTTCGCCAGGGCGACGAGATGGTCTATGTCGAGAGATTGTTGTCCGATCGCACCGCCATGCGTGTCGTGCACCTGATCGGCGCGCGCGCGCCCTTGCACATTACTGCGGCTGGAAAAATCTTCCTGCTCGAAGACGGACCGGAGAAATGCCGCGAGTATGCGCAACGCACCAGACTCGAGGTATTCACCAAGAACACGCTCCGCGACCTGGCGGCGCTGAACAAGGAACTCGATCGGGTTCGCAAGCTGGGCTACGCGCTCGACAATGAGGAAGCCGAGAATGGCGTGTCGTGTATTGGCGCCGGCATCCACGACGACGAAGGACACCTGGTAGCGGGATTGTCGCTGTCAGCGCCTTCCAACAGGATAGAGAAGATTTGGTGCGCCAGGGTCAAACAAACAGCCGAAGAGATCTCGCGCGCGCTCGGTCACTCGCCCGGCGCAAGGATAGCTTGAAAAAAGCCGATCGAAAATGCGGCCGGGTCAGCCGGCAATTCGCAATACGTCTGCCTCGATCCAGCGCTTGATCCGATTGGCATCGGCGATTCTGGAAAGTTTTCCCCAGGAATCGAGCAGTACGATGATGACGGACTTGTCTGCGATGACTGCCTGCATCACCAGGCAACGTCCTGCCTCGCTGATGTAGCCGGTCTTGGACAAACCGATGTCCCACTGACGGCTTTTAATTAGCCGGTTGGAGTTGACATACGACAACAAGCGATGGCGGCGCCTGCCCTCGGATTCGATCTTGAACGAATCCGACGTCGTGTATTCGCGAATCAGCGGATAGGTGTGTGCGCCCGCCACCATTTTGGCAAGATCTTCGGCGGTCGATACGTTATCGGGTGTCAGCCCGGTCGGATCTTCGAAATGGCTGTTTACCATTCCCAACTGGGCGGCTTTTTCATTCATTGCGGCAACAAATGCTTCGGTGCCGCCGGGGAAGTTGCGAGCAAGCGCTGCGGCAGCACGGTTCTCCGAAGCCATCAGCGCCAGTTTCAGCATCTCTGCGCGCATCAGCGTCGTTCCAACCTGCAACTTGGACCGCGAACCCTTCTTGCGATCAACGTCGCTCTTGTCTATGTCGATGGATTCCAGCAGCGGCAAGCCGGAATCGAGCACCACCATCGCCGTCATCAGCTTGGTAATGGACGCGATCGGCATGACCTGGTCAACGTTCTTGGCGAACAACGGCTCCCCGGAATCCTGGGCAAGCACCAGAACCGCGCCGGATCGAAGCCGCAACGGTACCGG
>JANMYN010000806.1:0-3685 GCA_031382195.1 Betaproteobacteria bacterium | reverse complement strand
ATTTTCGGCAGCTTGAGATCGGCGGGCGCGACAAGCGTGCCATCGGCGATCTTGGGCACGCGCGTCTCAGGCGGGGCGACGTTCTTGGTTACCCAGTCGTCGAGCGCGACCACCAGCGCCCGTAACAGCGGGCCTGGGTGGGTGGCGTTGGTGAGTTGCTCGCATTGCTTGTCAGCGATGCCGTGGTTTGGCGCGTCGGATTTGAAGCCGCCATGCTGCTGGCTCGATAGCAGATAGCGCCGCACTTTCGACGACTCGTTGAAGTCCATGCTGCCGCCTTCGCTGGCACCGGTAAGCGAGGCCCGGAACTGCCAGTATTCGTTCGACGTATCGGTGTGCAGGATTTTGGGATCGGTCCTGGGCCGCTTGAGAATACCGTCCGGCACCTTGTTCAAAGGGTTGATGCGTACCGCGTACTGACGCGGGAAATTGGTATCGGGCACGTAGCGCTCCCGGTGCTGCTGCGTAAACGGATTGGGCTGCGCGAACCGATAATTCAGATACAGTTTCTGAACACCCGCGATATGGATATGCATGCCCGCGCAGACCTGGCGTTCCTGTTCGTCGACGTTGAATCCCTGGTACAGGAAGTCGCGCAGGTACATGCCGGACGAGGAGATGCCCTGGCAAAGCGTGGTCTTGATTCCGTATACCGGATTGGCGTTACCTGTGGCATCCGTTTGGTCATTCTTCAGAAAGGACACGAAATCCCGCGTCGTCACATAGCCCAGGCCCATCACGGGCGAATCGGTCGCGCGATAAATCAGATGGTAGTTGCGATCGTTGCGAAATCCCTCCTTCAGGCAGAGATGGCCGGTGCTGGGCTTGCCCGGCCAGCCATTGGGACAGTCTGCCAGTGCCCATTGGTCGTCAGGTAGGGCTTCGCCTCGTGGGATGTCCGGCGAGCTCGGTCTCGGCGAATCGCTCGACAGTACGTACAACTCGGCTTGCGCCTGTATCTTGTCGCTGGACACGGCGGGAAAGGACTTGAATGCCTGCGCGCCGGACAGCGGCAGGGAAAACGGTTTGCCACCACTGAAATTGCGATCCGAGAACTCGGTCAGGATGCGTTCCGTGACGGGCTGGCCGTGTTCCTGGGCGATCGGGAAATTCACTGTCAATCGGTTGTCGCCGGGCGCAATGTCCGCGCCCCAGCCCACCCATGCGATTACATAGCCGCGTTTCATGAGGAAGCCGTTGCCGAAATCGTGCAATGCCATCGGATCATTCATGCTGGCGTCCGAGGCGGTGTCGTGCATGCGGCCGAAGGCAATCTTGCGTCCGCGGTTGTTGACCGCGAAGAACAGGGTTTTCGCTCCCAATGCCAAATTTACGGGTTTGAGGATGACCATGTCGGCGGAGAACTCGACCTTGCCCGCCGAGTTCAGGGGTGCGCGGTCAATGTCGAACACAGCCTTGTTTCTCTCGAGCGTCGGATCGACTTCGAACCAGGCGCGTCCGCTGAGTTTTTCGTAAGGCCCGGCGTCGCCGAACGCTACACCGCCGGCAACGACCTCGCGTTTCGTGATTTCGAGTTTGACGAGCTTAGCCTCGGCATCGATTGCGAGCGTAAGTACCACGACAAGCAGGAGCGCGGAAAGCGCGCGGACGTGCGGCATGAACACCTCTTCGGATGGCGAATTTGTCGTAACCGTGCGGCAAGGGCGGCCGGGGCGCTACAATATCGCAGAATCATGCTTCCGGCGAGGTGGGTATGGGCGTAATCGGCGAACCAGGCGTTTCCAGCAAGCTGCGGACAGCCCGGGTGGCTTGTCCGCACGATTGTCCCGACGGCTGCTCCATGCTGGTAACCGTGGACAAGGCCTCCGGGCGTGCGATCAAAGTGGAGGGTGACCCGACCCACCCGGTGACGCGCGGCTATCTCTGCAACAAGGTCAATCACTATCTCGACCTGGTCTACAACGACAAACGCGTGCTGTATCCGCATCGACGCGTTGGACCGAAGGGCCCGGGAGCGAAATTCGTGCGTATCGGCTGGGATGAAGCGCTCGGCGAAATCGCGGTAAGACTCAAGGCGGTGATCTCGCAGTACGGCGCCGAGGCAATTCAGCCGTTTTCCTATTCCGGCACGCTCGGCATGCTCGGATTTTTCGGCATGGGCGAACGGTTTTTCAACAAGATGGGCGCAGCGCGCCTCGAGCGCACGATCTGTACCGCCGCCGGGGCCGCCGCGGAAATGCATACCTTCGGCCGCGTGGGCGACGCCAATATCGAAGACCTGCCGGATATGGATGTCGTGATCCTGTGGGGCACGAATCTGGTGTCCACCGGCGTGCATGCGATGCCGTTCGTGAATGCCGCGCGCGACAACGGGGCAAAGATCATCGCGATCGATCCGCGGGTGACGCGGACTACTGCGTTTGCGGACTGGCATATTCAGCCGCGCCCCGGAACCGATGCGGCGCTGGCGCTGGGCATGATGAAAATCATCGTTGATCGCGGCCTGCACGACGTTGATTTTCTCGAACGCCATACGGTAGGCTGGAAAAAACTGATCGACGAGCGTTTGCCGGAGTACACGCTGGATCGCGTCGAAGCGATCACCGGCCTTGCCGCCGCCGATATCGAAAAACTCGCGTTGCTCTACGGCGGGACAAAACAATCCTTCATACGGGTGAACTGGGGAATACAGCGCCACGACAACGGCGGTATGATGACGCGGGCCATCAAGCTTCTGCCGGTGGTTACCGGTGCGATGCGCGGCAAGGGTGGCGTGTGCATGTCGACCGGCGGGGAAATGCGCCGCGTGGACATGCGCCAGTTGCAGGGCACTTACCTGCTCGAAGGGCGCACGCCGCGAACCATCAACATGATCCAGCTCGGCAATGCGCTCAACGATTCCGCGCTCGATCCGCCGGTCAAGGCGCTGTTTTGCTGGAGTGCGGATCCGGCCAATTGTGTTCCCGATACCACCTCGGCCCGCAAGGGCATGTCTCGCGACGATTTATTCATGGTGGTGCACGACACCTTCTGGTGCGATTCGGCGTCTTACGCCGACATCGTGCTGCCAGCCGACACGGCCCTCGAGCATGCTGACCTCCTTCCGGCTTATGGGAATTACTACTACAACCTGTCCGAGCAGGCGATCGAGAAACAGGGCGAGAGCCTCGACAATCAGGAAATGTTCCGCCGGCTGGCAGCGGCGATGGGTTACGACGATCCCTGCTTTTCGCAGTCCGACGAGGACATGATCCGCGATCTGATCGATTCCAAGATCAACCCGCTGATGGAGGGCATTACCTATGAGGGACTGAAACGCAACGGCTGGGCGAAGGCCAGCGTCGATTCTCCCCGCCGCCTGGGAATCAACAGCGGCAAGTGGCCGACGCCATCAGGCAAGATCGAAATCTATTCCGAGGCGCTGGCCAAACTCGGGGTTGACCCGTTGCCGATGCATCTTCCAGAGCAGGAGGGATTCGAAAGCCTGGAGGCGAAAAAAACCTTTCCGCTGCAGGTAATCAGTGCGGCGACTCACTATTTCATCGGCGCCAGTTTTCAGCACGTCCCGCGCCTGCAGGAAATGCTGGCGCGGCCGACCTTCGAAGTCAGTGCGGCGGATGCGAAAGCGCGCGGTATCGAGGACGGCGACTACTGCAGGCTGTTCAACGGCCGCGGCGAAGTCTTTGGCCATGCACTGATCGTCGACGGGCTGTTGCCCGGCGTG
>JANMYN010000795.1:0-2182 GCA_031382195.1 Betaproteobacteria bacterium | reverse complement strand
AGCGAGTACGTCCTGTTTCTCTCCTCCAACGACTTCGTTTTGCCCGGCATTTTTGCACACGCAAAGGCCTGCCTTGCGAAATACCCCGGCGTCGGACTCTGGTCCGCAATGGGGTGGCTCGTGGACGAGGAAGATCGACTGATAACGCTTCACTCCTCTCCTGCCATTGCGCTGGGCGATGCGTGTTTCACGCCGGAGCAATGCATGGGTCTCGCCTGGCGTTTCGGCAACTGGTTCACGGGCACGACGCTCATCTACCACCGCGATACGCTCGATGCGGCGGGCCGATTTGACCCAACCTACAAGGGATTGGCCGATCTGCTTACGGCTCTGGTTGTGGCGAGCCGACGCGGCGCCGCCTATTCGCCGGTACCTTTTGCAGTGGTGCGGATTCACCAGGGAAGCTATATCTCAGGTACGTTGGGAAACGCGGCGGCCATCGAGACGATTCTCGACCGGCTGCGCGAACATGGTCCGAACATTGCGCCTCGCCTGTTCACCAGCGCTTTCCTCAACCGAACCGCATTGCGATTCCAGTACATGGTGGTATACGCTTCTCGTGGAGGGGGCATCACTGGTATCGCCGAAAAGTGTGCCGGATGGCGTCGTTGCGTGCTCGTGTGGATTGACCGGCTGGTGCCAACCGGATTCTGGCGCGTTCGCGTCAGACTGGCGTTTCTTGTTCTGTGTCCGTTCGATTTCGTGCATACACTTTGGAATCGCGTTGCCGTCCGGACGGTCATGATGGCGCGCTATCGACGATCTGCTCACAACCTGCGATGAGCGCAGCAAGCGCCCTGATGTCCGATCCGAGTCATTCTCAATTCGCAACGCGAACCGCGTTCGAAGTGCTGGTAGTTATCGTAAATTACAACGGCGGCGGTCTGCTGGTTCGTTCGGTTGAGGCAATGAAGCGCCAGACTTTTACCGATTACCGTCTTATCGTCGTGGACAATGCCAGTAGCGACGGCTCGATAGCGCTGCTGCGAAATAACCATCCGGAAGTAGAAGTGCTGTCCGCTGGCGCAAATCTCGGGTTCGCCGCCGCCAATAATCTTGCAGTGCGATCTGTCCAGAATAGCCACTGGATCGCGTTGCTGAATCCCGATGCCTTTCCGGCGCCCGATTGGTTGCGGCATCTGGTGGACGCAGCGCAAGGATCTCCCGAGGCCGCTTCGTTTGCCAGCCGGCTGTTGGACGCGACTAATCCGAACCTGCTGGACGGCGCCGGTGATGCCTACCATATAAGTGGCATATTCTGGCGCCGTGGCCATCGCTGCCTCGCACAGGGAAATTATCTCAGGCAAGAGGATATATTTTGCGCTTGCGCCGCTGCCGCTCTATATTCGCGCACGGCGTGGGAAGAAGCAGGCGGGATGGATGAGGATTTCTTTTGCTATGGCGAGGACGTAGATCTGGGTTTCAGGCTGCAACTGTCGGGGTACAAATGCTTGTACGTGCCCGAGGCAGTGTCTCTTCACTATGGATCCGCATTAACCGGAAGGCGCAGCGACTTTACCACTTACCACGGACAGCGCAACCTGGTATGGGTCTTTGTCACAAATATGCCTTCACTGCTGTTCTGGCTGCTGCTGCCCGGCCATTGTTTGCTCAACGCAGCAGTATTACTTGTCGGCATGTTGCGCGGCCAGGGACGCGTCGTGTTAACGGCCAAGATCGATGCCCTCCGAGGTGTTGCACGCGCATGGCGCAAACGCTCGCCGGTCCAGCGTTCGCGCCGCGTTGCTGCGGGACACATTTGGAGATTAATGACGCACGGATGGCCCGGACCGCGGTGTTAATGGGTCGGCATGAATCTGAGCCTGCTGAAGAGATACCGGCGCAGATGTCGCAGGCGGCTGCCTTAGCGGCGTGCCTTGTGTACAGCGTCCACGTAAGGAAGGAGAGCATCATGGACGCGCTTGCGCAGTCGGCTTCGCCGCCCGGCTCGTCGTTCGGCTATCGAGCACAGGCATGAACCGGCGCGGGAAGGAACCATGACGTCAACAATCCCGCTGGCGCGCGTGCCAAGCATCGCGGTGATTGTGCCAAACCGGAACGATGCCCGATATCTTCCGCGCTGTATTTCTTCCATCTTCGATCAGGAGGCGCCACCGGACGAGCTGATCCTTGTTGATGACCAGTCCACCGATGACAGCGTTGCCGTGATGCGGTTACTCAC
>JANMYN010000794.1:0-2329 GCA_031382195.1 Betaproteobacteria bacterium | reverse complement strand
CACACGCGCATTCGGAGCGGGTAGCTCCAATGCCAGCGTTGCAACAAAATGGCCCGTAAACCGGCAAGCCCGTCGCGGGGAACGGTCAGCTTTTTCAGGTTTGCCTTGCAGCTAGTCAGAATTTCCCGCTCGTTTCTCTCGACCGCCAGTTTTGCCCGGAGTCGAAGGAACTCCGGAAATCTTTCGCACATGCGCGGAAAACTGGTTTCGACACGATGCAAGATCGTCCAGGTTCGATCCTTCATTCCCTTGCGCCAGGCTGCGCTTGCTTCCTTGATCCTGGGCCAGACGAGGAACGCGGTCTCGTTGTCACTGTAGGTGCCGTCGGTGAAAAACCGAGTGGTGGTCGCCCCGCGTTGCAGCCATCGGGACTGCTCCCATTCCCAGCTTCGAGCGTCGATGGCTTTGTCCGACAGGGGAGGCGAGATGCCGCTGCGCGGCGGCACGCCCTGCAGTCCCCGCTCCAGCAGCCGCATCAACAGATCGCGGGTTTCGGGTTCATGGACCAGAATCTGGCGTTCGCCCGCGAACGGCAGGCGCTCGCTCCCCGGTGCAATCGCAAAAGCGCGGCAGGCCCCGGGGTTCATCTTGGTGATGAAATAGGGGACCTCGGAGAAGTTGGCCATGGCGGCGAAACCGCTGGACGTGCCAATAAACAGGTCGCTTCGCAACAGCAGGCTCAGTTCATGGCCGAGCCCCAGGCCCAGGGTGCGAAGGCTGATCACGTTCGGCAGTCTCAGCAACTCGAGCGGCTTTTCCTGCAGGCGCCCCATGACCGCGAACTGCACGTCCGGATGCGTTTCCCCCGCTTCCTTGAGAAACTCGTACCATTCCAGGAAATCCGAATCGCGCCAATAGGTTTCCTCCGCGCCAAATCCGGCATCGAGGCGGCGGAGCCGCATCTGAATGGCCACGATCCTGTTGCCTGCGAACCGCTTTGTGGTCAGTCCCGTGATGTCTGGCTCGCAGCCCATGCTCGCGCGCAAAAGCGGAATCCTGCCATGCGCCGCCGCGTAAGCGTTTATCCGCTCATGGGAATGGATGCTCTTGGTGAAATACTCCATCATCAAGGCTGGCCCATTCCCGCGGGTTGTCAGTGCGCGCTGGTAGTCCGCCAAGGCCCGCTCGTATTCGGCCAAATCCTCCGAGTTTGCCGCATCCCCCCTGCACACCTCGCGTAGCCGTTCCAGCATTTCATCGCGACGGCGATACAAAAAGACGTTACCGGGCCTTGGATGCGTCCCGAACGCGCCAAACACCTCATTGAAGAACAATTCGCAGTTGTCGGCGGTAATGAAGTCTCTCTGGAATACGTTCGGCGGCTGACGCTCGTCCACACAAATATAGATGTCGACGTGCTCGCGGCCGAGTTCCTCGCAGCGGATTGCCGTCTGCACATTCCATGTGAGAACATCCCCGAGTGCATAAGGAAACAACCCAAAGTCGTATATCGCGCAATAATTTCGGACCGTCATGAGTTCCTTTTCGTCACATGGTGGACAGACGCATCAGACGCCTGAAGATAGTAATGGGGCTGGAGCATCGTTTCTGCTGGATCAACAAAGTGCGCCGAAGGCTAACGGGTAAAATCGGGGCCGGACACGGGAGCAATGTATCAGCCAGTTTTTCGATGAAAGAAGCATTTTCTCACAAGAGCACGGTCCCAGCCGGAAAGCAGACGTGAATCCGCCCGGCAGGAGCTCGTCCGTGTTGTTGCTGGGCGCTTCCGGTTTTTTCGGCCCTGCATTGTGTGCCGCATTCAGCTCTTCGGGCGCAGTGGCGACCCATTTCGGCCACGCCAGCGCAGGGAGCGTCTATTTTGACGCTCGCAGCACCCTCGTTGCGGATCTGGTTTCCCGTCTCCCGTCCAAACCGGACGCCGCGGTCATTCTGCTCGGCATCACCAGTATCGACGCTTGCGCGCGCGACCCATCCGGCACGGCCGGGATCAATGTCCGGAGCATCATTCGCATCATCGAGGAGCTTTGCACCCTGGGCATTACGCCGGTGTTTGCTTCCAGCGACGGGGTTTTCGACGGTACCCGGGCACTTTGGACTGAGGAAGATGACGCGCATCCCATCGTCGAATACGGGCGACAGAAGCTTGCGGTAGAGCGTTACCTTTCATCGCTTTCGCCGCCCTGGCTCATCGTCCGATTGCCGAAATTGCTCGCTCAGGACGTCAATGCGCGTTGTATGCTGTCCGGATGGATCGAAGCGCTTGGACGGCCGGATAAGATTCTTTGCGCCACGGACCAGTACTTTACCCCCGCGGCTGCTACGAATGCTGCGCAGGCCATTGCGATACTGGTGCGCAGCAAGGCACAGG
>JANMYN010000776.1:0-7334 GCA_031382195.1 Betaproteobacteria bacterium | reverse complement strand
CAAATCCGGGAAGCAATCGACACCTACAAGCAGGCGGCCGACGAGGGGCGCGTTTCGAGGAAGGCGGACGAGTCCGGGTATCCGCGCGAGCTTGGCGCGCTGGCCTCCGGCGTCGAGGATATCAAGTCGCCGGAGAAGAAGATGATTTACTTCCTGCGCCGCGTGCCACGCGAGCCGCTCGCGCCCGCCAAGCTATCCGCCGCCGACACCTGGGGCAAACGCTCCTACGCCAGCCCGCCCGACGATCCTCGGGAAGGCGAAGATGTGTTCGATGTGTACTCGACGGCGGACGGCGTCGGGCTGAACGGGGTTCCGTACAGGCAGTGGTGATGAACGAGGGACGAGGGAGACGCGGCGAGGGGCGAGGGAGAAGCAAGGGCCTGCGGATTCTTACTCGACCCTCGTCCCACGCCCCTCGCCCTTATCGAGCGTTTACGCTCGTGGAGATTTTGGTGGTGATGGCCATCATCGCGCTGTTGCTCGCCATCGCGGTTCCGCGTTACTTCCACAGCATCTACCGGGCGAAGGAGGCGGTACTCAAGCAGAACCTGGCGCAAATGCGCGACGCCATCGACAAATACCATGGCGACAAGGGCCGCTACCCCGATGCGCTGGACGATCTGGTGACCGGAAAATATCTTCGGCGCATCCCTCCCGACCCTATTACTGAAACTTCGGTCACCTGGGTAAGTGTGCCGCCGCAACCTGGCGAGCAGGGCCGGGTATTCGACGTAAAGAGCGGAGCACCCGGCGCGGCGCTCGACGGCACACAATTCGCAGACTGGTGACACGTGACAGGAGACAGTGGAAAGTGGAAAGATAAAAGATGAGAAGGGATGGATCGATCGTCGTGGTGCATACATCCGGTCTTCGGATTCGTCTCGATGCGTTCTCGCTGCCGCGCGAGGGCAACTTCCCTCATTCCCCGTCCCGCGTCCCTCGTCGCTGTTTTTCTGGCTTCACTTACATCGGTGCGCTGATCTTCATCGCGTTGATTGGCGTTGCGCTGGCGGGTACGGGGGTCATCTGGCATACGGAAACACGGCGGGAAAAGGAACGGGAGTTGCTTTTTGTCGGCGACCAGTTTCGCCGCGCAATCGGGCTGTACTACGAACGCAGCGTCGGCGTGAAACAGTATCCCAAGACGTTGACGGATCTGCTGCTCGACCAGCGCTATCCGAACACGCAGCGTTACTTGCGGCGCATCTACGCCGATCCAGTTGGCGCAACGCCGGAGTGGGGCTTAGTCACAGGCCCGGAAGGCCGAATTGTAGGTGTGCACAGCCTCTCGGAAGTCGAGCCCCTGAAACGCACCGGATTCCCGATGAAGTACGCAGAATTCGAAGGCACGTCGCGCTACAGCCAATGGCAATTCAAGTACGCGCCCGCAGCCGCGCCGGCGAATAAGACGGGGCCGCGGCCAGCGGCGGCGCCAAAGAAAAACTAGGAGGGCGTGCGGTATTTCCTGTAGTAGCTCATGACCCGCGGAACGTAGGTCATGGTTTCCTGATAGGGCGGTATACGGTTGCCGGCCCTGAGTACCGCATTCTCGCCCGCATTGTAGGCGGCGATGGCAAGCTGCAAATCGTTTTTGAATATCCGGATCAGGTCGCGCAGGTAACGCGCGCCGCCACCGATGTTTTGCGCGGGATCGAGTCGGTTCGTCACGCCATAGCGTTTTGCCGTGTCGGGCATCAGCTGCATGAGTCCGGCTGCGCCCTTGCGCGAACGGGCAAACGGGTTGTACCCGGACTCCGCCGAGATCACCGCATGGATCAGTGCGGGTTCCAGGCGCGTGGCTCTTGCGGCGTCCTGGATGGGCTTCGCATAACGCGCCCGTTCCTTGTCATCGTAGTGGCGGATTTCGCCTGCCAGCGTGTCGGAGACCAGGTCTGGCTTGCGTTTTTCCTTCAGATAAATCTTGAATCGGCTGTCGTGCGGCACGTTGGTGAAATGCACCGCTCCTTCGGCGTCGACGTAACGAAAGATGTCGGCGTGCGCAATTCCGGCAGAAATCGCCGAAACCAGTAAGAGAAAAAGCCGGATTTTCATGAGTCTTCTAGTATGAGCAACTTCCACGCCATTACCCGGCCCGCAGGCAGCGAAATCGGCCGGCACGTGAGCGGCCGCGAGTATCCTGGTTGATCTAACGGAGCGGATGCCGCCAAAGTTTAGGCCGGCGCAGTCCGGCGAGGCGCAATCAGCACGGTGGCCAGTGCCGCGATCACCAAAACCAGCGCGGCATACTCCTGCCAGCGCGGCGACTCTCCGAGCAGCCATATACTGCTGAATACGCCTACGATCGGAATCATCAGGGTGCTTAGCGAGGACACGCTGGGCGGTGCCGTGGTCGCGATCCTGAACCATGCCCAATAGCAGAAAATGAACACGAAGAACATATTGTAGGCGAGGCCGACGGCGGCCGGTAAACCGATCGGCTTCCAGTGACCCCAGTCGATGATGAGTGCACCGATTATGATCGGCAACCCGCCGATTACCAATTGCCATGCTGTGAGTGCCGTGGTTCCCAGGCTCACAGGGTGGCGTTTCATCAATACCGTGCCAAGCGCCCAGCTGAATGCCGCGCCGACCACCAGGATCGCTCCCAGCGCTGAAGCGCGCATCACGCTGAATTCTTCGCCGATCAGAAGCGCCATTCCCGCCATGCCGAGCACAAGACCGAGAAGACGCCGTCGCGTGAGCCTTTCGTGGAGAATGAATACGGAGAGCAGCACAGCCCAGATGGGCATGCTGTAGGCGAGGATCGCGCTGCGCCCGGCAGGCAGTAGCGCCAGCCCGTAGCCGATGAGCACGTTCCACAGCGTGACGTTACAAACCGAAATAACAATGAGACGTTTCCATTGTGCCTGCGGCACGCGCAAGGACTGACCGCCCATCCGCGCAATCAGGAACAGTCCCGCCGCGCCGGACGCGACGCAGAGGCTGCGGAATGTCCAGACCGGCATGTCGGCCAGGGTCAGTTTCATCATTGGCCAATTCAAGCCCCAGCCCAGTGTGAGCAATACCAGCAGGGCCCACATCGAGCGGGGCAGGATTTGATGATGTTGCGAAGGCATGAGAGACCGCCGAA
The DNA here is from genome assembly GCA_031382195.1 of Betaproteobacteria bacterium. Lineage (GTDB taxonomy): Bacteria > Pseudomonadota > Gammaproteobacteria > Burkholderiales > JACQAP01 > JACQAP01. The sequence goes on along the minus strand of JANMYN010000776.1, from coordinate 4,243 downwards.
AGAGCGCGAAGTGTACAGAAAAAGCAGGCCCGGGGACTCAGGACTCAGCGCTCAGACCTGAGTCCTCAGTCCCGAGCCCCGAGCCCTTTTTTGTTACTATCCCTTCATGCTGAACAACCCGTCCGTGCGCTTTCTCGTATTCTGGGGCGTGAACACGCTTTCGCTATGGGTCGCCGATGATCTGTTCGACGGCATCGCGTTCTTGACGCCGCAGTCGCTGTTCATTTCCGGCCTGATGCTGGGGATCGTGAATACCTTTCTGAAACCGCTGCTGGTGATCCTGACGTTGCCCTTGTCGATCGTGACGCTTGGTCTGTTCGTGCTGGTCATCAACGCGCTGATGATGTTGCTGGTTGCGTGGCTGGTTCCCGGGTTCATCGTGGCCGGATTCTGGTCGGGGTTCCTGGTGGCAATTTTCGTGTCCGTATTCAGCTTTATCCTGAATTCGCTGATCGGCTACAACAAAATCAGGATCCAGCGGATCGAGTAGACGGCGCGGGTTAATGCCGGATCGGCCGCCCACATGGAGTTATCGACAATCGGAATGAGCACGAGGAGCGAAATGAAAGCCAAAAATCTTGTTTCCGGTTCGGTTGCCGTGATGGCGTTACTTTCAGCGCTGGCGCATGCGCAGAACTGGTCGCCGCCTTCGCCGGGGCAGCGTTGCCCTTCCAAATGGGGCGCAATGGATGAACGCGGTGCCGCCAATCTCATCACACCCGAGTCGGTGCTCAATGCGTCCAAGCTGATTCGCACCGGAGAGCTCGTCGAGCTCGGACACGTGTTGGCGATGGACATGCCCCTGGTCGGCACGCGGCGTTTCGACATTCATGCCAAGCGCACCGGCGGTCCAGTGGGCAGCAACAAGCGCTATACCAATGAGGAACTGGTGATCTCCGAGATCGGACAGGTCGGCACACAAATCGACATGTTTTCCCATCAGAGCATCGACAACCGACACTACAATTGCTTCGTTACCGACGAGATCACTACACGCACCGGATTCACCAAACTCGGCGTGGAAAAAATCGGAGCGATCTACGCCCGAGGCGTGCTGATCGATGTGGCCGCGGCGAAAGGTGTCGACATGCTGGAAGCCGGCTACGAAATCAGCGTGGAGGATCTGCAGGCGGCGCTGAAACGCCAGGGTGTCTCGTTGCGCCGCGGCGACGCCGTTCTGATCCACACTGGCTGGGGCAAACTGTGGGGCGTGGACAACGCGAAGTACAACAGCGGTTGCCCCGGCATTGGCATTCCGGCCGCGGAGTGGCTGGCGAAGCAGGATCCCGTCCTGTTCGGTGCCGACAATTTCCCCGTGGAAGTCGCACCCAATCCTGACAAGAACCTGAGCCTGCCGATTCACCAGCTGGCACTGTCCGTTTATGGCATCTTTCTGCTGGAAAACATGAAGCTGGACGAGCTCGCAACGAAGAAGGTCTACGAATTCGCCTTCGTCGTGCAACCGCTGAAGATCAAGGGCGGCACCGGATCGACGGTCGCACCGATCGCCATACGTTAAATCAAGCAAATCAAACAAGACTAACGGGAGACGAAAATGCAGAAGTACCAGATGTATATCGGCGGCGAATGGGTAGCGCCTTCATCGGGCGAATGGTTCGAGAGCTACAACCCGTATACCGGCGAACCCTGGGCGTTGATTCCCCGGGGCAACGCGGCCGATGCGGATCACGCGGTGCGCACGGCGCACGCCGCATTCACCGACGGCCCCTGGCCGCAGATGACGCCGACGCAGCGCGGAGCGCTGCTGAGGAAACTCGGCGATCTGGTGGCGCAAAACGCGCAGCACCTGGCCGAGATCGAAGTGCGCGATAACGGCAAGCTGATCGCCGAGATGGCGGGACAGCTCAATTACGTGCCGCAGTGGTATTACTACTTCGGGGGGATGGCGGACAAGGTCCAGGGTGCGGTCATTCCGCTTGACAAGAAGGGCTACTTCAACTTTACTCGCTACGAGCCGCTCGGTGTGGTGGTGGCGATCACGCCGTGGAATTCACCGCTGATGCTGACCGCCTGGAAACTCGCGCCCGCGCTGGCCGCCGGCAACACCGTGGTCATCAAGCCGTCCGAGTTCACTTCCGCGTCCGCTCTGGAATTCATCAAGCTGGTGGAGCAGGCGGGATTCCCCGCCGGCGTCGTCAATGTCGTGACCGGTTACGGCAAGGAAGCCGGGATGCCGCTGGTCGAGCATCCGCTGACCGCGAAAATTACTTTCACGGGATCCGATGCGACCGGACGGGTGATCGCGCAAGCGGCCGCGCGCGACTTCAAAAAGGTGGGGCTGGAACTGGGCGGCAAGTCGCCCAATATCGTATTCGAAGATGCCGTCATCGAGGATGCGGTCAACGGCGCCGTGTCGGGAATTTTCGCGGCGACCGGACAGACCTGCATCGCGGGTTCGCGGCTGCTGGTGCAGCAGTCCATCCACGACGACTTCGTCGAGAAACTGCTGGCGCTGGCGAAGACTGCGAAAATGGGCAACCCGATGAGCCTCGAAACCCAGGTCGGTCCGGTGACCACGCAGCCGCAATACCAGAAAGTGCTGTCGTACATCGATATCGCCAAAAATGAGGGGGCAAAGCTGCGCATGGGGGGCGGCCCGGCGACGCGTCCGGAGTGCGGTAAGGGATGGTTCGTCGAGCCGACCATTTTCACCGGCGTCGACAACAAAATGCGCATTGCGCAGGAAGAGGTATTCGGGCCGGTACTGGGCATTATTCCTTTCAAGGATGAGGAGGACGCCGTGCGCATCGCCAACGACGTGCGCTTTGGACTCGGCGCGGGGGTGTGGACGCGCGACATAGGTCGTGCGATACGCATGTCGGATCGCATCAAGGCCGGCACGGTGTGGGTCAACACCTATCGCGCGGTCAGCTTCATGTCACCGTTCGGCGGCTACAAGGACAGCGGCATGGGCCGGGAAAACGGCCAGAGCGCCATCTACGAATACCTGCAGATGAAGAGTGTCTGGATAAATACCGGGGTCAAGACAGGTAATCCATTCGTGATGCGCTGAGTCGCCTGGGCTTATCCTGTCCGAAGTCGAAAAGGGGCAGGGCTCAACGCCACAGTGGTTTGTAGGAATGAAAAAACGGGCGGCCATGCGGCTGCCCGTTGGTTTTTTTTACGCTTGAATCCGACATTAACCGCTGATCTTTCTGATTTCGGCTGTTCGCTGAATACGCTTGGGCAGTATGTCCTTCAGCTTGGCCCTCGTATCTCGTAACAGCTTTTCCGTGGCCGGCCAATCGATGCAGGCGTCCGTCACAGAAACGCCGTATTTCAACTGTTTCAGGTCCGCGGGAATCACCTGATTGCCAGCGTTGAGGTTGCTTTCCAGCATGACCCCGACGATCGACTGGTTGCCATCCATGATCTGGTGGGCACAGTCGAGCATGACCAGCGGCTGCAGGTTGTGATCCTTGTTGGAATTCGCGTGGCTGCAATCCACGACGATATTGGCAGGAAGCTTGTTTCTGGCCAGCTCCTTTTCCACCACCGCCATCGTAACGGAGTCGTAGTTTGGACCCTTGGCGCCCCCGCGCAGCACAATGTGGCCGTAACGGTTTCCGTTGGTGCGGATCACCGACACCTGGCCGCTCTGATTGATGCCGAGGAAACTATGCGGTCGCGAAACCGACAGTAGCGCGTTGAGCGCCACCTGCAGGCCGCCATCCGTACCGTTCTTGAAGCCGACTGGTGTCGACAAACCGCTCGCCATCTCCCGATGCGTCTGCGATTCCGTGGTGCGTGCACCAATTGCGCTCCAGCTGACGAGGTCGCCCAGGTATTGCGGGCTGATCGGGTCGAGCGCCTCTGTGCCCGCCGGTAATCCCAACTCGTTGATGTCGCGCAGCACCTTGCGCGCGAGTTGCAGGCCTGTCTCGATGTCGAACGAGTCGTCCATGTGCGGATCGTTGATCAGGCCTTTCCAGCCGGTGGTGGTGCGTGGCTTCTCAAAATACACGCGCATGACGATGAGCAGGGTATCGGCGACTTCGTCCGCGACTTTCTTCAGGCGATGCGCGTAATCCATGGCCGCCCCAGGATCGTGAATCGAGCACGGGCCGACCACCACCATCATGCGATGGTCGCGGCGATCGAGGATGCGCTCAAGCGCATGCCGGCCTGCGAGGACAGTTTGTTCCGCCCGGTCGGTGAGCGGAATGCCGCGTTTGATCTCGTCCGGATTCAGCAGGACGTCCTGTGCCGCGACGTTTACGTT
>JANMYN010000756.1:0-1600 GCA_031382195.1 Betaproteobacteria bacterium | reverse complement strand
GATTCGATCTCCTGCACCAGCCGGCTGCCGATGACAACCGCGTCCGATACCGACGCGATCGCTTTGGCGGTCTTGGCATCGCGAATGCCGAAGCCCACACCGATCGGCAGCTTGATGTGGGAGCGGATCTGGGGCAACTTTTCGGCCACTTCCTGCAAATCGATGTTGGCCGCACCTGTCACGCCTTTGAGCGATACATAATAAATATACCCGCTTGCCATCCGGCCTACCTGCTGGATGCGGCTGTCTTCTGAAGTCGGCGACAGTAAAAAGATCGAATCGATCGCGCGCTTTTTCAGCAACTCTACGAGTTGCCCGCTCTCCTCCGGCGGATAGTCGACGACCAGTACGCCGTCGACACCGGCGTCATGTGCGGCTGCGGCGAAAACTTCATAGCCCATCGCCTCGATTGGATTGGCATAACCCATCAAAACCACCGGCGTCGTCGAATTCGAGGTGCGGAAATCGCGCACGAATCCGATCACGTCCTTCAGTCCAACGCCATGCCTGAGCGCGCGCTCGCTGGATCGCTGGATCGTGGGACCATCGGCCATCGGATCGGAGAACGGGACGCCCAGTTCGAGGATATCGGCGCCTGCGGAGACCATTGCACGCATGATCGGCACGGTCATGACAGGCGTCGGATCACCGGCAGTCACAAAGGGGATCAGCGCTTTCTTTTTCTGCGCCTGCAGTTTCCTGAACGTTTCCGGGATGCGGGACATGTTCTATGTGTGAGGTGTGAGGCGTGAGGGTTGAGGGGTGTGGGGCGTGAGTTTCAGACGCGAAAGGAAGCGATCGCTTCCGCAGTGGATTCGTTTCAACATCTCTCGCCTCTCGCCTCTTAGAGTTTCATTCCTGAGCGTTCGGCGACGGTGTTCATATCCTTGTCGCCGCGACCGGACAGATTGACCAACAACACCTTGTCCTCAGATAACGTGGGGGCCAGCTTCATTGCATAGGCAACCGCATGCGCCGATTCGAGGGCCGGCATGATGCCTTCCAGTCGCGTCAGTGTGTGGAAGGCATGAAGCGCCTCGTCGTCGGTCACGGCAACGTACTGCGCCCTACCGGAATCCTTGAGCCACGCGTGCTCGGGACCAACGCCCGGATAATCCAGGCCTGCAGAGATCGAATGCGTCTCGATGATCTGCCCGTTTTCGTCCTGTATCAGATAAGTGCGATTGCCGTGTAAAACGCCAGGTTTGCCTGCGCACAAGGTCGCAGCATGTTTGCCCGAGGCGAGTCCGAGCCCGCCGGCCTCCACCCCGATCAGGCGCACGTCCTTATCCTCGATATAGGAATAGAACGCGCCGATTGCATTTGAACCCCCGCCAACACAGGCGAGAATGGCATCCGGTTGGCGTCCGATTGCCTCCGGCATCTGCGTGCGCAATTCCCGACCTACGACTGAATTGAAATCTCGCACCATCATCGGATAGGGATGCGGACCCGCAACAGTACCGATGATATAGAACGTGTGCTCGACATTGGTCACCCAGTCGCGCATGGCTTCGTTGAGTGCGTCCTTCAGCGTTTTCGAACCACTTTCCACCGGCACCACGGTGGCACCGAGCAGTTTCATGCGGAATACATTCAT
>JANMYN010000738.1:0-2187 GCA_031382195.1 Betaproteobacteria bacterium | reverse complement strand
CACCTGTTGCAGTGGCGGCGTCGTCAGCGGATTACTCATCAGGAAGACCGTCGGGTTGATGACCTGCGGAAACGCGTGGTCGCGTTTTGCCGGTCCTCGCGTGATATGCATGTAGAGCGACTGATCCTGCGGTTCGTTCAGTTCCACCAGGCGCTTGATCAGGCGCATCCAGGTTTTGTCGTCGTGCGGATTGACGAGCTTGATGCTGTTCAGGCTGTCCTGCAGGCGCCGCAAATGCTCGACCAGCCGGAAGGGATGGCGCGAGTAAACCGGGATTACCTCGTAGACGCCGTCGCCAAAAATGAAGCCCCGGTCCAGCACCGGGATTCGCGCCTGCTCGATGGGCATGAACTCGCCGTTCAGGTAGATCATTGGTGGGTGAGTGAACGATTAAGTGATTGGGTGATTGGGCGATTAGGCGATTCGGAGCCTGTGAACTAAAAAAAGGATCATGACGGAGTTCGAGCAAATTACTCAATTGCCTAATCGCCCTATCGCTGAACATTTCATCGTCTAATCCCTCACTTGTCCACGTAATTTCTCAACGAACGCACCAGTAGCCGCAGACTATCCCAGCTGCGGACGAATACATTCGCGATACCCACGTTTTCGAGCGCAATAACCGTCTGTTCGGCGAAGGGCTTGTCATCGAATGTCAGCCGCAACGTGCCAACCCGGTCGCCCGCCCGAATGGGCGCCATCAATGGTTGCATGCTCTCCATTGTTGCTTTGAGCCGATCGGAGAAACCCCTCGGCAGCGTGACAAAGTAGTCATAGGGCAGACCCGCCTGCAATTCGTTGCTGTTGCCTTTCCATACCGGTAGTGCGTGGATCGGCTGGCCGCTGGCGTAGAGCTTGATGGTATCGAAAGCCTCGAAGCCGTAATTCAGCAATTTTTGCGCGTCGATGGCACGAGCGTTTTCCGAGCCGGCATTGAGTACCACCGCGATCAGGCGCCGGTCGTTGCGCTGCGCGGTGGCAATCATGCAGAAACCAGCACTCTCGGTATAACCGGTTTTGAGTCCATCGACAAAGGGATCACGCCCGAGCAGCCGGTTGCGGTTGTACTGCGTGATGTTGTTGTGACGGTACTCCCGCACTTTGTACATCGGGAAGTATTGCGGAAATTCTCCGATGATCGCGTGCGACAGCGAGGCCAGATCGGTCGCCGTGGAATGGTGCTGCGCATTGGGCAGGCCGGTCGCATTGACGAAGTGGGTGTCCTTCAGGCCGAGCCGCGCCGCTTCCCGGTTCATGGTCTCGACAAAGGCCTCCTCGCTGCCAGCCACGCCGTCGGCCAGCGCGATCGCTGCATCGTTGCCCGACTGCACGATCATGCCATTTAACAGATCTTCGACAGGAACGCTTTCGGCGACTGTCAGAAACATGCGCGAGCCCGGCGCACGCCAGGCTTTTTCCGAGACGCTGAACGGTTGGGCGAGTGTGATGCGTTTCTGGCGCAACGCATCGAATACGACATAAGCCGTCATCAGCTTTGTCAGCGAAGCTGGTTCCACGCGGTCATTCGGATTGCGCGCGGCCAGGATTTGCCGGCTCTGAAAATCGACCAGGAGATACGACTTCGAAGACAGAGCCGGAACCGACGCGCTGCCTGAGGCCGGAACCTGGGCAAAGGCCAGGTGGGTTGTCAGAAGCGCGAGAAAGACAAAAAATTTCATCATTGCGATGCGTTCGAATTATACAGGACGCCGGACTCGTCCCCGATTGCCGAGTAGCGCGGCGTCTGGAACAATGCGCTTTCCCGACGATATCACTGCGAAATGATGAATTTTTCTGTAGGGCACCTATCGATCGGAGTGGTCTCGATCAAAGTGGTCGTAGTGCTCTGGCTCCTGGCCGGGGTGTCCCATGCCGCCGATGTGTTAGAGGTCAGGGAGCCGTGGGCGAAAGCCACCGTGCCGGGGCAAAAAGTCGCCGGCGTCTACATGAAATTGGTTGCCCGCGAGAAATTGCGTCTGACCGGCGTAAAGAGCGCGGCGGCGGAGTCGGCGGCAGTGCATCAGATGAAAATGGAAAAAGGCATGATGAGAATGCGGGCGCTGCCGTTTCTGGAACTGCCTGCCGGCAAGACCGTCGCGCTCGAGCCCGGTGGATTCCATATCATGCTGTTCGACATCAAGCGATCGCTGGTGGCCGGACAGAAACTGAAGCTGGAACTGACCGTCG
>JANMYN010000702.1:0-3150 GCA_031382195.1 Betaproteobacteria bacterium | reverse complement strand
GTCAAGGACGGCTTCGCCCGCAATTTCCTGATCCCGCAAGGCAAAGCCAAGCGTGCAACCGAAAAGGCGATCGAGGAATTCAAGGGACGCCGAGCCGAGCTCGAAGCCGCGCACAACAGGGCACTTGCCCTTGCGCAGGAGCGCGCGGGCAAGCTCGAAGGCCTCATGATCCAGATAACGCAAAAGGCCGGCGTCGATGGCCGGTTGTTCGGTTCGGTAACCAACCACGACATCGCCGCGTCGCTGCAAGCTCAAGGCCATGAAGTGACCAAGGCGATGGTGCGGCTGCCACTGGGGCCGCTCAAGCAGGTTGGAGACTATCCGATCACGCTCGATCTGAACACGGACGTCACGACAACCATTACGGTCTCGGTACTGGGCGACGCGTCGAGCTGAGCAGCACGCTGTCGTTCGAAAAAAAAGGGCTGTGAAAACAGCCCTTTTTATTTTTCTCCTTGCGCGCGCCAGCAGCTTACGAATAATAGCCAACGACAGATTCATTAGCGCCGCCTTATCGCTTTTACAATACCTCTAAACCTCATGGCGCAGTTTGCAACACAACGAGTTGGCGTCGCCGACACTCAAGTCGAGCTCATCAAACTGCCGCCGCATTCGGTGGAGGCAGAGCAATCTGTTCTCGGCGGGTTGCTGCTCGACAATACGGCCTGGGACAAGATTGCCGACATGATCGGCGAATCCGATTTCTACCGCGCCGATCATCGGCTCATCTACCGGCACATCTCCAAGCTGATCAGCAATTCCAGGCCGGCTGATGTCATTACCGTGTCGGAAAGCCTGGAGAGCACCAGGGAGCTCGAGGGCACCGGCGGGCTGGCATACCTGGGCGCGTTGTCGCAGAACACGCCCACGGCCGCCAACATCCGGCGCTATGCGGAGATCGTGCGCGACCGCGCAGTGATGCGCAAGCTGGCTGAGGTCGGCACCGGAATCGCCGATGCGGCGTACAACCCGATGGGGAAAGAAGCGGGGCAATTGCTTGACGAAGCCGAATCGAAGGTGTTCGCGATTTCGGAAGAGGGTGCGCGCGGCAAGCAGGGTTTCCTGGACATGCAGCCTCTGCTCACGCAGGTCGTGGAGCGCATCGACATGCTCTACAACCAGGACAATCCTTCGGACGTGACAGGGGTTCCGACGGGATTCACCGACCTCGACAAGATGACTTCCGGACTGCAACCCGGTGACCTGGTGATCGTGGCCGGGCGGCCGTCCATGGGAAAGACCTCGCTCGCGCTTAACATGGCCGAGCACGTTGCTCTGGAGTCCGGCCTTCCGGTGGGCGTGTTTTCCATGGAAATGGGCGCCTCGCAAATGGTAATGCGTATGCTGGGCAGCGTCGGCAAGCTTGACCAGCACAAAGTGCGCACCGGGCGTCTGGCTGACGAAGACTGGCGCAAGCTGACCGATGCCGTGGGCAGGCTAAACGATGCGCCGATCCATATCGACGAAACCGCAGCGCTCAATGCTCTAGAACTGCGCGCGCGCGCGCGCCGCTTGCATCGTCAGTACGGCAAACTCGGCTTGATCGTGGTGGACTACCTGCAACTGATGTCGGCGAGCTCGCAGGGGGAAAATCGTGCCACGGAGATATCGGAGATCTCGCGTGGCCTGAAAGCGCTGGCCAAGGAACTTAATGTGCCCGTGGTTGCCCTGTCGCAGCTCAATCGCAGCCTGGAGCAGCGACCGAACAAGCGGCCGGTAATGTCCGATCTGCGCGAATCCGGCGCCATTGAGCAAGATGCCGATCTGATCCTGTTCATCTACCGCGATGAAGTCTACAACCCGGATTCGCCCGAAAAGGGCAAGGCGGAAGTCATCATCGGCAAGCAGCGTAACGGTCCGATCGGAACGATCACGCTGGTGTTCCAGGGCGAGTACACCCGTTTCGCCAATTTCGCCGATCCCGGGCGCTTCTGATTTTGCGTCTTTGCGGTGACATTCTTAGCTCGCGAGATCTTGTAATTCACACCGCGGGCGGATTCTCATTCGGGAAATTGTTTCGGAACTGGTGCGCGGCTTTCGCCAGTTCGACATCCATTTTTTCCTGCCGATAAATCGCCATCAGTTTGATCCAGGAATCCCTGTCCTTGGGATCCTTGTGAACCTGGAATTGCAGCAGGCTTAGTGCGTTCTGCGTGCGCCCAAGGGCGATGAACCGATCCACGTCCGTGAACATCGAGCGCGTATTGTCGAGCGCCTGATCCATTTCGTACAGCAAGTCGTTCGACAGGCCGGAGACATGGGGTGGAGCCGGCCGTTCGCTTTTCAGTTCGAGATCCAGTCCCCCAGACGGCTGCATTGCCTCGGGATCGAGTACGAGGTCGGGCACGCGCGCGGATTCGGTGGCGGGCGGCGGTTCGCTGCGGCGTTCTTCCTGTGGGCTGGCAACCGGCCTGGGCGGAGGCGCCGCTACGATGCGCTTCGGGGCTGGTGCCGGTTCAGGTGTGGATTCCAGTTCGCGCATTACGTTTGCCGCCGTTGCCAACATGCGGTCGAGCTGCTCATCGTTTTCAGCAAGTCCTCGTGATAACGTGCCCCGGCGACCGGCTGCGAATCCGCCAATGGCGGCCGCGAGAATCAGTCCGGCTAGGCCGAGCCAGATGGTCCAGGAGATCGGTTCCGATTTCACCACCGTGCGAATTTCCACCCTGGGCGGCGCGGGGGCAGGCTGGACCGGCACCGGCGCAGTATTGATCGCCTGTTGCACTGTTCGCAGTGATTGCTCGAGACGCTGCAATTGTTGGTCAATGCTGTCCTGTTTCAGGTGCAATTCCTTGACTCCGGAATCCAGTGCACGAGCCTTTTCTTCGAGCCCGGGCGTGACCACGGTAACCGCCGTTGCATCGGCGCCGCAGAGCTGCATCAGTTGTTTGCATTCCTGTGGACCGGGTTTATCGCCAAGCTCGAGCGCGCGACGCAGCGTGATCGGAGTGCCCGGCTTGGCAGGCGTTAAGTCTGTGGCGGAGTCGCCTGCAGGCGTGGCGGTCGGGCGGCGCGAACGGCGCGTCGCATTCGTCTGGGCTGCGGACTTTGCCGGCGCGGCAGAGTCTGCCTTTGCCGATTTGCGAAGCTCGCGCAGGTCTGGAAACCACAGCACTGTGCCCGCCGCGACTTCGCGGCTGCGGCCGTCCG
>JANMYN010000614.1:0-6461 GCA_031382195.1 Betaproteobacteria bacterium | reverse complement strand
GCTGCCAACGAAGTTACCGGCATGAAGTTCTTCGAGGTGGGCGAGGCAGAGGCAGCCGACGTTGGCGCCAAGGACGAAGCCATCCAAATGGCACGCGCCAGCAGCGATTTCATCGTCGACGTGCATACCCACGTTTGCACGCGTCCGGGGCATTATGTGGAAGGCGTTAACGCCACCGCACGCGGCATGTGGTTCGTGCAATTGCTGGACGACCTCGGCAAGGCCTTCGGCCTGCCCAACGGCACGCGCGATATGAACGTCGAGAACTACGGCAAGCTGGTCCTGCAGGAAAGCGACACCACGGTCGGCATCTTCAACCCGTTCGGCTTCCGCGAGCATTATGGCGGGCAGGACATGATCCCGATGGAATACCAGGTCGGGGTGCGCAACAACTGGCCGAAGTCCACCATGATGCTGGCGGGCGGCCTGACGCCGAACCAGGGCCTGAGCGTGACGCTGGATCGCCTGGCGATGTACGTCGACAAGTACAAGATCTCCGGCCTCAAGCTCTATACCTTCGACGCGACCGCCAAGAAGGGCTGGTGGTTCGACGACGAGAAGCTGGCCTACCCGATCTGGGAAGCATGCCGCAAGCACGGGATCAAGAACATCGGCTGCCACAAAGGCGTCCCGTTCGGCCAGTTCTACGCACGCTATGCGCACGCGGAGGACTTCGACGCCGCCGCGGATGACTTCCTCGATCTGAACTTCATCGCTTATCACTCAGCCTGGCCGTATCACAATGAACTGGCCGCGCTGAAAACCTTCAAACCGCAGCGCAAGAACCTGTACTGCGAAGTCGGCACGACGTTCGCCGCGACCGTGACCAGCCGGCCGCTGGAGTGCGCGCACGTGATCGGCACCCTGTTGCGCGATCTCGGTCCGGACTATGTGATGTGGGGCACCGATTCGCTGCTGTGGGGCAACCCGCAATGGCAGATTGAGGCGTTCCGCAAATTCCAGATCCCAGACCAACTGGTCGAGGGCCACGGTTATCCGAAGATCACCGACGAAATCCGTCGCAAAGTCTTCGGCGAGAATGCAGCGCGGATCTGGAACATCAACAAGCAGGCAGCGATGCAGGCAAAAGCCGAGATCCTGGCAGACAAGTCCAAGCTGGCCTGATTTTCAGGAACTGTCATTGATGGGGCCGATTCCATCCGGGATCGGCCCTTTTCAGTTCGGTTTGAGCAAGAAAGCAGGAGAAAACAGCTAATGCCAACCTATGAGTACGCCTGCGACCCCTGTCGCGTGATCTACCAGACCCGCCACGGGATGAACGAACCGGGGCCGGCGCATTGCCAGAGCTGCAAGGGCAATCTTAGAAAAGTGATTTCGGCGCCCAGCCTGAATACCAAGAACCACTCCAGCCCGACCGCAGCGAAGTATGCCAACCTGTCGGTCAGCGACGAAATCGCGAAAGAAAAGGATATGCAGAAGATCTATCAAACGATTTGGATTCCGCCCGAAGTCAAGCACAGTCCGTGGGGCCACAATCACTGACGGTGCCCGGCGCGAGACACGGCCGCGCCACATCCGCCCTGGGCGAGCGCGTCGCGCATATTGAACCTCCGCCAGTTCATCGATCGAGAATGCCGCCGAACAGTGCATCGAGACTGACCATGTCGGCCGGTCTTGCCTGCATAGCATTGCTGGCGAGTGGCAATGCCGATGTGCTCGACCTTGGTGCGCTCTCCGCGGGAAGTTTCACCACTGCCGAATCGGGCGCGAACGCCTTTTCGATACCGGTTGCCATGCTCAACAAAGAGCAGGCCGAGCAGTTCCTCAGGGGCAAAGAACAATTCAACGAGGCCTGGGTGGTCGCGCCGGAGCCTGGGGGTATCTGGGGGCTGGGTCCAACGTTCAACGAGGACCGCTGCGCGCACTGCCATGAGAACAATGGACGCGCCAAGGCGCCCGAGAACGGTGAGGAAGCCGTTCGCGGAATGCTGGTGCGCCTGAGCGTTCCAGGGCAGAGCAAGGAAGGGGGACCGAATCCGCATCCCGCCTACGGAGACCAGCTGCAGAACCGGGGCATTCCGGGTCGCGTCCCCGCCGAAGGCCAGGCGGTCATTGCCTATCAGGCGCGCGAAGTGAGCTCGGCGGATGGAGAAAAGATCGTCTTGCGTGTCCCGAAGATTCAGTTCACGGCACTTCAATTCGGCGAACTCGGCAAGGACATCATGATTTCACCGCGCATTGCGCCAGCGATGGTCGGGCTCGGATTACTGGAAGCCGTGCCCGAGGAAACCATACTTGCTATCGCCCGAGAACAGGAAAAACTCGGCGTGGGCGGCAGACCGAACTATGTGTGGGACTACGAAAACGGCAAGACCGTGCTAGGCCGCTTCGGCTGGAAAGCAAACCAACCCAACCTGCGTCAGCAAACGGCCTCCGCGTTTTTCGGCGATATCGGCGCGACATCAGAATTTTTTCCGGAGGAGAACTGTCCGAGCGTGCAGGTTCAGTGCCTGGACGTGCCATCGGCAAGCAAGTGCGGCGGCCAGGGCGGATGTACCGGAAATTACCGGCCCGAGGTCGTGCCAAGCCGTCTTAAGAACATCAGCTTTTATCTGCAAACGCTGGCAGTGCCCGCAAGGCGCAACCTGAACGACGCCGGGGTGAAACGCGGTGAAGGCCTGTTTGCAAAAGCCAATTGCAGCGCTTGCCACGTGCCCCAACTCCAAACCGGCAGCACCGTTGCAATCGCAGCGGCAGCGAATCTGGTTATCCATGCGTATACCGACTTGCTGTTGCACGACATGGGCGAAGAGCTGGCGGATGGCCGGCCGGATTTTCGCGCCGGCGGGCGCGACTGGCGTACGCCACCACTGTGGGGCATCGGCCTGATTCCGACGGTGAGCGGGCACAGCAATCTGCTGCACGACGGCCGCGCGCGCGACGTGACTGAGGCGATCCTGTGGCACGGCGGTGACGCGGAAAAGTCCCGCGAAGCCTTCAGGAACATGCCGAAATCGGATCGCGTGGCACTGGTGAAATTCGTGGAGTCGCTATAGCAATCCTGCGGCATTGATGTGCAGGCGCAAAACAGTGCGCCTGCGTCAGATGACGCCCGTCGCGCGCAGCTTGTCGACTTCGACAGCGCTGTAACCGGCCTCCCGCAGGATGTCGTCGCTGTGTTGCCCCGCATCCGGCGCGGGCCGTTCCACCGCGAAATCGAATTCGCTCATTTTCAGCGGGGGCGCGAACTGCAGCGTTCCGCCGTCGCGCTTCACCATCTCGCGAGCGCGGATCTGCGGATCCTCGAAGCTTTCGTCCAGCGTTAGCACTGGACTCACGCAGCAGTCCACACCGGCGAATTTCCCGATCCAGTAGGCCTGCGGCTGCGAGGCGAAGATTGCGCGGGTTTGTTCCTTGCCCCATGTCGCGTCTCTTGTGCGCTTTTCCCAGTGGCAGTCTTTCAAGTCCTCGCGCCCAAGCACGTCGCATACGCGTTCCCAGAATTTCCATTCGAGCGCGCCGACCGCCATGTGGCGGCCATCTGCCGTACGATAAACCGCGTAGCAGGGCTCGCGTCCCGACAGGAAATCCGCCCCACGCGGGTGGGTTTTTCCGGTCGACGCCACAGCGGCCAATGCCTGCAGGTTGTGAACGAGCACGCCTTCGGTCATGGCAACGTCGACGTAACGTCCCTTGCCACTGCGCTGCGCATCCAGCAGCGCGGCGAGAATCCCCATGGCCGGCACGACTGCACCACCGAGGATGTCGGCGATCTGCATGTTGGGAATCGCGGGGTCCGCATCCTCGATGCCGATCTGGTCGACCAGTCCGGCGTAGCCGCAATAATTTACGTCATGGCCGGCGATGTCGCGATAGGGTCCGGTTTGTCCATAACCGGAAATCGCGCAGTAGACGATACCGGGATTGACCGCACTGCAGGCGGCATAGCCGATACCAAGCCGGTCTACCACCCCTGGACGAAAACCTTCCACGACAGCATCGGCGTCGAGTACGAGCCTCATGAAAATTTCCACGCCTTTGCGCTGTTTCAGGTCAAGCCGCATTGCACGCTTGTTACGGTTGATCGCGGCGAACACTGGTGCGGTTTTCCCCGCCTCTGCGCCCAGCGTGCGCGCGTAGTCCCCCGCGCCAGTGTCTTCGATTTTGATTACGTCGGCGCCCATGTCCGCGAGATGCAGCGTGCAAACCGGCCCGGGCAGTAACCGGGTCAGATCCAGAACGCGAATGCCGGACAGCGGTTTTGCACGCATCGAATATCAGGCCGTCGTCGATCTTTTCGGGCCGGTATAAAACTCCGGATATCGCTTCGCGGTCACCGGGCTGTCCGAAGCCCAGGCATGACAGGAATCCAGCAGGCCCGGTCGCTTGCGTACGCCCTGCTCACGCTCGCGCCGCGAACGCAACGGATAAATGGTCTGGAACGCCGTCGTGGCCATCGGACCGAGCAACTCAAGCAGGTGCGTGCAGCCCTTGGTGCCGCCCAGGAGTTCGCGCGTCTTCTGCGTCCAGCCGGCTTTGATCGCCAGACCTTTCAACGCCTGAAAGTTGGGCGTGATGTCGCCGCACATGTTGTATGGGCCCCACACCGTGAGCGCTTCCACGTCGACTACCTTGAGATCGTCGTCCACAGTCAGCCGCAACCACATTTCATGCAGCGGTTGTCCGGCAGTTGCGGGGCCGCGATCGAGATCCTTCAGATCGTAGCTCTTGGTATCGACCAGGTGGCCTTCGATATCCCAGAGACCGTCATCGCGCCGATAACCGATACAGTTGATCTGGCGATGATGCATGAGCTGGCGTGGAGCAGGTGCGGACAATTGCGTAATCAATGTGAAGTCCCGGTGCGTCGGCGCTCTTCGAGACTGTCGAGCACCGCAAGTTTTTCGGCTGCGGAAAGATCAAGCCAGCCCGCAATTTCGTCCAGGGTGCGCATGCAACCGCGACACAGCCCGTTATACGGACTCATCTGGCAGACGTTTACGCAGGGAGAAGCTACTTCTTTGAAGGCTGTGGTCACGCGGCGACCTTGTCGCGTTTCGCCGCCAGCGCGCGGCCGGCGCGGGACACTGTTGGCCGGCCGAGGTGATTGCAAATGAATTGCGCGGCGTCGAGCAGTCTGTTCATATCGACACCGGTTTCGATGTTCAGGCCGTTCAGCATGTAGAGCACGTCTTCGGTGGCGACGTTGCCGGTCGCGCCCTTCGCGTATGGGCAACCGCCCAGGCCGGCCACAGAACTGTCAAACGTGGCCACCCCCAATTCCATCACGGCCAGAATGTTGGCGAGCGCCTGGCCGTAGGTATCGTGAAAATGGCCGGCCAGCATCCCTACGGGAATTTTCCTTGCCAGGGTTTCCATCAGACGCTGGGCACGCGCAGGCGTGCCGGTGCCGATGGTGTCGCCGAGCGAAATTTCGTAACAGCCCATGTCGAAGAGCTGCTGCGCAACGTCGGCCACCGCCCCTGGTTGCACTTCGCCTTCGTAGGGACAGCCCAGTACCACCGAGATATAACCGCGCACGCGAAGACCGGCTCCTAACGCCGCCTTGCATACCTCGGCCTGGCGTTGCATCGATTCGGCGATCGTGCAGTTGGTATTGCGCTGTGAAAAGGCCTCGGTGGCGGCCGCGAAACCCGCCACTTCCGTGGCGCTCGCAGCGATCGCGGCTTCCAGTCCTTTCATGTTCGGCACCAGGACCGGATAGGCGACTCCCGGCTTGCGCCGGATACGCGCCATGACCTCAGCCGAGTCGGCCATTTGCGGAACCCATTTCGGAGATACAAAGCTGCCAGCTTCGACTGCTTGCAATCCGGCATCCGCAAGCCGATCGACCAGTTCGACTTTGACCGCAGTCGGCACTGTGCCCGATTCGTTTTGCAGGCCATCGCGCGGGCTGACATCGACAATTTTCACGCGTGCTGGATATTTCATGATTTTATCGCTTCCTCCGGTTCGAACTCGAGCAGTTGCGCGCCTTCGGCGACCTGCTCGCCCTTGGAAAAGTATATCTGCCTTACGGTTCCGCGCCTCGGCGCCATGATCGTGTGCTCCATTTTCATGGCTTCGATGATCATCAGCGCTTGCCCTTTCGCCACGGCGTCGCCGCTGCCGACCAACACCTGGATCACGTTGCCGGGCAAGGGCGAAACCAGCCGGCCGGACGGATCTTCCTCCTCCACGGCGACTGCCTTCTCGAACTCCAGCCGGTAACTGCCACCACCGGCGAATACCGTCAGCTGGCCAGCGCCGCGCACAACCGTGGCGCGGCTGCGCTTGCCATCGAGTTCCACCTCGATCATGCCATCGTCGACATTGCTCGCTGACGCCGTGATGCTCGCGCCGCCCGGCAGCTCCAACAGATAACCGCCGTCGCGATAGTGCGCCACGATCTGCTTGCGCTGTCCCGCGTCCACCAATGCGAGGGCGTGGAAATTGTCTTCGTTCAGGCGCCAGCCGTGGCGCGAATGCCACGGCGAATA
>JANMYN010000532.1:0-2380 GCA_031382195.1 Betaproteobacteria bacterium | reverse complement strand
TACACGGTCTATCTGTTTGACAACAACGGCCTGCCGGTCTGGGCGGGCATGGTCGCGGCGCCGATTGCCGTCGGCGTTGTCGGGCTGGCCCTCGAACGCGTCGTCATCCGCCGATTCTATGCGGCCCCCATCGTCGCGATGCTCGGCACCTATGCCATCGGTCTCTCCTTGCGCGAGACCGTGCGTTCGCTGTTGAGCGGCCAGTTTTATTCGGTCACCGCTCCGCTGGTCGGCTCGTTTTCGTTTGGCGAGATCTCCGTTTCCAGCTGGCGTACCGCAGTGATCCTGATAACTGTTGCCGTGATGGTGGGCTGTTACCTTCTGCTAACGCGCACGCGCTTCGGATTGCAGGTGCGCGCTTCTCTGGAGAACCCTGCGCTGGCGCGAGCCTCCGGTATCTCGACCAGCCGGGTCTATGCCGCAACTTTCGCATTCGGGGCCGCCCTTGCGGGCCTCGCCGGCGGCTTGATGGTGCCGATCTACGCGCTCAGCGCGGACATGGGCGTACCCTTCCTGATCAAATCTTTCCTTGCTGTCATGCTCGGCGGAATGGGCAGTTTCGAGGGTGCGATCGCGGGCGCGGCGCTGGTGGGCGCCACCAGCGCCGCATTGCCCTGGGTCATCAAGCCCGTGGTTGCAGATGTTGTGGTCTTCATTATCGCGATCGCGATTGTGAAGCTTCGGCCGGAAGGCCTTTTATCAAAGTGGAGGAACTGATAATGAAAAACGATGACCGTAGCCGCCGCCCGTTGTCCGCTTCCAGGCGGCTGTTCCTGCAACGCACCAGCCTGCTCACGGGCATGATCGCGCTCGGCGGTGGCAGCTACCTGTACAATCCAAAGGGCGTGTGGGCGGCCAGCCCCATCAAGGTGGGGATCGCCACTGATCTGACCGGCGCCATCAGTTGGGGAGGCATTCCTAATTCGCAAGTCGCGAAGATGACGATCGACCAGATCAACAAGAACGGCGGCCTGCTCGGCCGTCCGCTGCAGATGATTCTGGCGGACACCGCCACCAACGAACAGCTTGCGGTAACCAAGGTGCGCAAGCTGGTCACCCAGGACAAGGTGGATGTTGTCTTCGGCGGAATCACCAGCTCGATGCGCAATGCCATCAAGGACACCATCGTCAATCGCGGCAAGACGCTTTACATTTATCCGCAGTTGTACGAAGGCAAGGAGTGCACGCCTTACCTGTTTTGCACCGGCCCCACGCCCGCGCAGCAGTGCGACACCTTCATCCCGTGGCTGATCAGGAACGGCGGCAAGAAGTTCTATTTGCCGTCCGCCGATTACGTCTGGCCGCATACCCTGAATGCCTACGCGCGCACCGTGATCGTGAAAAACGGCGGCGAGGTCATCGGCGAGGAGTATTTTCCGGTCGACCATAACGAGTACAGCGCCACCGTCAACAAGATCATGTCGAGCGGCGTCAACGTCATTTTCAACACGACGATTCCGCCCGGGGTCGCGGCATTTTTCAAACAACTCAACGAGGCCGGTTTCCAGAAAAAAGGCGGGCGGCTCGCCTGTGTGTACTACGACGAGAACGCCCTCAACATCACTCCGGCGCACGAGATCGAGGGGCTGGCAAGCTGCCTGGATTATTTCAAGGCCATCAACGATCCCTTCGGCAACCAGTTGCAGGCGGAGTACGGCAAGCTGTTCGGCGACAAGAATCCGTTCACCGCAGGCAGCGCCGCCACGGGCATGTACCGGGGCATCAAGCTGTGGGAAGCCGCGGTGAAAGAGGCCAAGAGCGTGAAGCGCGAGCCCGTGGCCAAGGCGCTGGATCACGCCAAGATCAGCGACGGGCCGGGTGGAGGCTGCGAGATGGTGCCTGGGACACGCCACGTGAAGATGAACATGTACACCGCCGTGTCCAAGGGCGGGAAATACGAAATTGTCGAAAAGAGCAACGGTCCGGTGATGCCCGGCGAGTGCGGCTGAGACGACAGGAGTTGGGCCGCGGCTCCGGGTGCAGCACCACCCGGGGTCGCAGTGTGTGCATTTCAATCGTCTAAAGAATGAATAACGCCGCCCACCCGTCAACGCCGTCGACATCGAGGAAAATCATTCCATGGCTGGAACTCGCCATTCTGGCCGCCAGCCTGATCCTTCCCGCATTCGCCGACGATTTCTGGACGCTGTTCGTCACCCGCGTATTCATCCTCGGCCTGCTCGCGCTGAGCTTCGACCTGGTCTGGGGTTACGCCGGCATTCTCAGCTTCGGCCAGGCGCTGTTCTTCGGCATGGCCGGGTACTGCACGGCCCTGCTGGCCACCGAAGCGGGTATTTCTTCGGTTCTGGTGCTGCTGCCCGTGGCCGGGCTGGTCGGCCTGATCGTCTCGCTGATCCTGGCTTTTATCGTCCTCCTCGGC
>JANMYN010000528.1:0-1573 GCA_031382195.1 Betaproteobacteria bacterium | reverse complement strand
ATCAGCGGGCTGCTCATCTTTGGCGTCGCGCACGCAGAAGACAAAGAAAGGTCAGGAGCGTGCCGGGCGGACGTACAAAAGCTGTGCAAAGGCGTTCAACCCGGAGGCGGTCGCATCGCAGCCTGTCTGAAACAGCACGAGTCGGAACTGTCAGCGCCATGCCGGGAGAAAATCGCCGAGGCTCGCGAAGAATACAAAGAATTCGCGCAAGCCTGCAAAGCCGACGCCGAGTCGCTCTGCAAGGGGGTACAACCGGGTCAAGGGCGGGTCATACGCTGCCTGGTCGAGCACACTGACAAACTTTCCGGCAACTGCCGTGCGAAAATCTCCGAAGAGCAAAGTCGTCATCCCTGCATGAAAGACATGGAACGTCTGTGCAAAAACGTTCAGCCAGGCGAGGGCCGCATGGCTGAATGCATGAAGAAAAACGAAGCCCAATTATCGCCGGAATGCAAAGCGCATCACGCGAAGCAAGGCGGCGGCGAAAAGAAGTAACGACGCGCGCGGTTGAAATTGCGGAGGGCGGTCGGATTTGGGGTTAAGCCTCCTGACCGCGCGGGAGCCAGAATGTAAATTAACGCCGAGCTAGTTTCTGGCGCCGTCGGCAGGATAGCCGTCCGCGCGCCAGCGCAGCATGCCTCCCGCGAGGTTGGCGACATCGCTGATTCCGGCCCGCTGCAGAATCACGGTTGCCTGCGCCGAGCGCGCGCCGGATCGGCAAACGGCAACGACCGGGCGCTCGCGGTCGAGTTCACCTGCGCGCCTGGTAAGCTCACCGAGCGGGATCAGTTTCGCGCCACGGATGTGTCCCAGTGGCCCGTCGTATTCCGAGAGCTCGCGCACGTCGATGATCTGGACCTTTTCCGCAGCCTCTTCCAGCGCTTGCGGCTGGATTTCCCAGATGCCCGCGAAGGTATAGGTTAGCGCTGCCCAGCTCGTCGAAGCGAGCGAGGCGTCTGCGTCCGGCGGTTGCCCGCACTTGAGGTTGGCCGGCACAGCAACGTCGATCTGCTTCGGATGCGGCAGGCCCAGATTGTCCATGTAGCCGGCGAAATCGGCTTCGCCGATCTCCCCGCCCAGGCGAGGATTGAAACGCAGTTCCTCCGCCACACTCGTCACGGTGAGGCCGCGATAGTCATGCGCGGGGTAGAGCAGACAATCCGGCGGCAGAGTCAGAATCTGCGTGTGCACCGAACGGTAGAGCGCGTGCGCGTCACCTTGCTGGAAATCCGTGCGCCCGCTGCCCCGGATCAGCAAGCAGTCCCCTGTGAACGCCATGCTTTCGTCGTCCAGGACGTAGGTCACGCACCCGTTTGTGTGGCCGGGCGTGGCGCGGACCTGGAGATGACGTGCGCCGAATTCAACCTTGTCGCCGTGGGCAAGCAAGCGGTCGGCGCCGTCGGCGCCGCTGGATTGCGCCAGTGCGATCCGGCTGCCGAATCGCCGCTTCAGAATCCATGCGCCCGTAACATGGTCGGCGTGGATGTGGGTTTCCAGCGTGTAAAGCAGGCGCAGCTCGAGTTCGTTCATCAGCGCCGTGTCCCGGCGCACCTGCTCAAAGACCGTGTCTATC
>JANMYN010000509.1:0-2858 GCA_031382195.1 Betaproteobacteria bacterium | reverse complement strand
TTTCGCGACGCTGGCGATCCCGCTCGCCTTCGACGGCCGCTGGACTTCGGCGGCGTGGGCGCTCGAGGGTGCGGCTGCGTATTGGGTCGGTGCGAAGCAGGGCAGGCGACTGCCGCGCGCCTTCGGTCTGCTGCTGCAATTTGCCGCGGGTGTCGCCTTTGTCGCGGATGCAGCCAGGAGTTCCGGCGACACGCCCATCCTCAACAGCTTCTATCTCGGCTGCGTATTCATCGCCGGTGCCGCGCTGTTTTCCAACCGGACGATCGAGCGCCACTTCGAAAAGGTGGGCCATTTCGCCATGCAGGTGTCGATCGTCGTGTTTATCTGGGGGCTGGCCTGGTGGACTTTCGGCGGGCTGCACGAGATCGATCGGTACGTGCCTTACCAGGAAAAGGTGAACGCATCGCTGCTGTTCCTGACCGGCACTTGCGCGGCCTTCAGTGCGCTGTGGGGGCGCGGCTGGATCATCGCGCGGTTTCCCGCGCTTGCGCTCATGCCACTGCTGCTACTCATTTTCGCCGTGCGCATCATCGAACATCGATTCGGGCATCCTCTGGCCGGGTACGGCGTGGTGGCGTGGCCGCTTGCGTTGCTGTTCCATCTACGGATTCTGCGGCGGCACGATGAGACCCGGGGCGACTACATGACTCTTGTTCACGCGGCGGGGGTTTGGCTGCTGGCGGCGGTGGGGGCATGGGAGGTCGGCTGGCAAATCGATCGTGTCGTCGAGGGAAGGCATGTATGGCCGCTGATCGCCTGGGCGCTGGTGCCCGGCGGGTTGCTCGCGGCGCTGACGCTCAAGGGGCACGCAATCGCGTGGCCGGTGATGCGTTACCCGAAGGCTTATCTCTGGGTCGGTGCAGGGCCGCTGGCGATTTTCCTGCTGGGTTGGACCTTGTACGCCAACTTCAGCAACGACGGCAGTCCGGATCCGCTGCCCTATCTGCCGCTGCTCAATCCGCTCGACATTGCGCAATTGCTTGCCTTCGCCTGCCTGGCCATGTGGTGGAGAGGGTTGCAAGGCTACGGCATTGGTCATGCCGATGAGGCACCGGCTGCGTGGCCGCGGGTGCTGCTCGGCGGCGCGACATTCATTTTCCTCAACGGCGTGCTGTTGCGTACGCTGCACCATTGGGCTGGAATTCCATTCCAGCTCGACGTGATGCTACGCTCCGATCTGGTTCAGGCATCGCTGTCGATCTTCTGGGCGGTGCTGGCGCTGGTGGCGATGCTGGTTGCGCACCGCCGCGGGCTGCGCGTGCTCTGGGTTGCCGGGGCCGGTCTGATGGCCGTGGTGGTCGCAAAACTGTTTCTTCTGGACCTGGCGAAAATCGGCGGGATCGAGCGCATCGTGTCGTTCATCGCGGTCGGTGTTCTGATGCTCGTGATCGGCTATTTCGCGCCGCTGCCGCCCAAGAAGACGGAGGAGGCATGAATCAAGAAATGACCCATTTGTGCTTTGGGTATCAAATTTGGAACGGCATAAGAAACTCTTTCACCGCAGAGGACGCGGAGGAAGGGCGAACGCATGGAGCATGCACGAATGGCCTGGTTTCGATAGTCGAAAAATTATTGCGGCAAACACTGCAACCTTCCGCGCACGATCGAAATTCCGGATTTCTGACTCCGAAACGTATTTCCACGTTTTGTTTTCCCTCTGCGTCCTTCGCGTCCTCTGCGGTGAAGGCGTTGCTCCTGCTGGCGGTCAGTCTTGTCGCATCGGCCGCCGAGTCACCAGAGGATTTTGCTTTTGCCGTGCCGATCGACGGTCTGGGAAGCGACGCTCTCTACCGCGTGGCAATTCCGCCCGCGGTATACGAACAAGCCGCGTTTTCAGATCTGCGCGACCTGCGCGTATTCAACGGCGCCGGGGAAGTGGTGCCTTACGCATTTCGCCCGGTTGAACGGACGGCAAAGAAACAGCCCGCGGTGGCGCTGCCGATTTTCCCTCTGCGCGGGCCGCGCGATGCGATTTCCGAAGATCTTGATTTGAGTTTCGACAAAAGCGCCGGTCATGTGAGCATCAGGCTGCGTTCGCGCGATGCGAAAGCCGGCCCGCCGGCGCTGCTTGGGTATTTGATCGATGCATCCGCCTTGCAGACGCCGCTTATGCGTATCGACGTCGACTGGGGATCAACTGGTGTGGATCGCTTCGTCTCCGCGCGGCTCGAAGCAGGTGATGACCTCAAGCACTGGACGACGCTGGCTGCCGATGCGCCGCTAGGCGCGCTGTCCCATGCCGGCCAGCGGCTTGAGCGCAGGGCGATCGAGTTCCGGGCCCATCAAGCGAAATTCCTGCGATTGATGTGGACTGACCCCGCACAGGGCATCGCGCTCAAGAGCGTGGACGGAATGTTGCCGGCGCAATACGCGCTACCGGATCGCGTGTGGAAGGAAGTCGCCGCGACACCGGTGGCCGGCAAAGCCGGCGAGTACGAGTTCGACCTCGGCGGCAGGTTTCCGCTGGATCGTCTTTCGTTTGGCCTGCCGCAGGAAAACACCATCGTGCCGGTTCAGGTCTTTTCCAGGGCAAGGCCCGAAGACAAATGGCTGCCGGTAACGCACGCGGTTGCGTATCGTCTGAAGCAGAACGGGCGGGAACTTACTAGTCCCGACATTCCGGTCGGCACAAATCCGCATCGCTACTGGCTGCTGAAGATGGATTCAGCAGCGGGCGGAATTGGCGCGGGTTCGCTGATCGTGAAGATAGGCTGGACGCCCCGCGAGATCGTATTCACGGCGCGAGGTGCTGGGCCGTTCCGGCTCGCTTATGGGAACTCGAAGGCGCCGGCCGGTTCGCTTGGCGTCGATACTTTGGTGCCGGGCTGGCGTACCGAGCAGGAACCACAGATGTCGGT
>JANMYN010000498.1:0-2628 GCA_031382195.1 Betaproteobacteria bacterium | reverse complement strand
GATTACTTCGATGCGATGGCTTTTCATTCAGATCTCTCGTTGGCGCCCGACCTCAGACTGCGCCGGCCTTGTGCAGCAGCCCGGCAAGCGCTTCGGCGAAGCGGCGATATCCAAGGGCGTTCGGATGAATCGCGTCGGATTTCAGGCTGCGGTCAAACAATATGTCGTTCAATACCTTCTTCTCCAGCGGCAGCGAGAACTCTTTCGCAATGCTGTCATAGAACCCGGGAGGAGCGCCAAATAGTTCCGGCGTCGGCACGCCAATCAGCAGCACGCCGATACCGCGCGCCTTTGCCAGTTGCACCATCGCGCGGAGATTCGATTCGATGCTTGTGGGCGCCACCTTGCGCAGCATGTCGTTGCCCCCCATGCACAGCAACATCAGCCTGGGCCGGACCTCATCGAGTACCGCGGGCAGACGCTCCAACCCATCGGCCGTCGTCTCTCCCGGTACGCCGGCGCCGACCACTTGGCGACTTATCAGCGTCGACAGCACCATCGGATAAGCCTCTTGCGTTCCGGCACCGGTGCCGTAGGTCAGGCTGTCGCCAAAGGCGAGGACAACATCCTCGGCACCAAGTTTCGGCAACTGCGGCGGCTTCTCGCCGCAGGCGGCGAGCGAGAGCGCCAGCGCGAGCAGCAGCAAGGCCGCCAGGTACTGAGTGCTGCGTACTGCGTGCTGCGAAATTAAGGCCAAAAGCGAAAGACCGGCGCATGAGGCTTCATTCGCAGCACGCAGCACCCAGCACTCAGCACCGGTCTCATTCGCCCGCGACAGTCATCCCCTCGACCAGCACCGAGCCGCACTGGCGCGAGCCGCGCACCACCACGTCGGAGCCGATCGCGACGATGTTCCTGAACATGTCCTTGAGATTTCCGGCCACGGTGATCTCCTGCACCGGATGGGAGATATTGCCGCCCTCCACCCAGAATCCTGCGGCACCGCGCGAGTAGTCCCCGGTGACCATGTTGATCCCCTGCCCCAGCAAGTCGGTGACCAGCAGGCCCGTCCCCATCATAATTAGCAGATCGGACAAATCGCCGTCGGTGGAATCCATGCTCAGGTTGTGATTTCCCCCGGCATTGCCGGTCGATCGAAGCCCAAGTTTGCGCGCGGAGTAACTGCCGAGGAAATAACCCTGAAGCACACCCTTTTGCACAATGTCGCGGCTACGCGTCGCCACGCCTTCATCGTCGAAGGGGCCGCTGGCGAGCCCTTTGGGAATATGCGGCCGATCGTGGATCTGCACGTTCGACGAAAACACCGGTTTGCCGAGGCTATCGAGCAGAAAGGAAGATTTTCTATACAAACTGCCGCCGCTGACAGCGGCCACGAAATGGCCGAGCAAACCCGACGCGACCGGCGCCTCGAACAACACCGGCACCTTGGCGGTGGCCACCCTGCGCGCGCCCACCCTGCGCGCCGCCCGCTTTCCGGCACGCGTGCCCACCTCGGTCGCGGCATCGAGATCTGCGGCGGAACGCGCGGTGGTGTACCAGTCGTCGCGCTGCATGCTGTCGTCCTTGCCGGCAATAACTGCGCAGACGATGCTGTGGCGCGAACTCGGATACCCACCGAGAAATCCATTGGAATTCCCATAGGCAAAGTGCGATTGCTGCACGGAGACCGAAGCGCCCTCGGAATTGGACACTTTCGGATCGGCCGCAAACGCCGCGTCTTCGCAGCTGCGCGCCAGTTCCATCGCCTGCTCCACGTCGATATTCCATGGATGATAGAGATCCAGCTCGGGAGTGTCGGTCGCAAGGAGGTCGGCGTCCGCCAGGCCGGCGAATTGATCCGACGCCGTCAGCCTCGCGATCGACAATGCCGCGTCGACGGTGTCGCGCAAGGCCTGCGCGGAAAAATCCGACGTGCTGGCATGGCCGCGTTGCTTGCCGATGTAGACACTGACGCCCATGCCCTTGTCGCGGTTGTACTCGATGGTCTCGACCTCGCCATGGCGAACCGTGACGCCCTGCCCGAAGCCTTCGCTCGCTTCGGTTTCGGCGGCAGTGGCCCCGCGCTCACGCGCATAGGCAAGCACGTCGCGGGCTATCTGTTTGAGGATATCGGCTGAATGGGTGAATTCGCTGCTGGCCACGATGTTTTCTGAACCCGGGTCTTCTGGACCGGAAATTTAAAGCGGCGTGCTACCGGACAACTCGGGCGGCACGCCGCGGAAGGAAATGTTTGGTTATGATACCAGCTTGCAGACTCGAAACTTGCCGGACCTTACCAGTGGAAGAAGAAGATCAGCCCAGCCGGACAAAGCGCAAGCACCACGACCTGGCCCTGCAGGATCTGGGCGAGGAACTGGTGGCCGTGAGTGAAGACAAGCTTGCCGCACTCGACCTGCCGGAGCGTCTGCGCGACGCGGTCATGCACGCTCGCGGCATCTCCAAGTTCGGTGCCCTGCGGCGCCAGATGCAATACATCGGACGCCTGATGCGCGAGGAAGGCGACGCTGAATCGATTCGTGCCCAGGTGGACGCCTGGAAAGGCGTATCGGTTGAAGAGACTGCGCGCCTGCACCTGCTGGAACGCTGGCGCGTACGGCTGCTCAATGACGACAAGGCGCTCGAGGAGTTGTTAATCGACTATCCGCGGGCGAATATCCGGCAGTTGCG
>JANMYN010000454.1:0-19920 GCA_031382195.1 Betaproteobacteria bacterium | reverse complement strand
AAAGTACCGCGGGGGATTTGTCGTTCGGGTGCAATCATTGTAACGATGCGATGCGAGCAGCTGGCCGTGCGCCGAGTTCGCTATACTGCGCATTCCACTTAAGCAATCGAATCGAAACAGGACGACTCAAGTGCCCGATCTCGATCAATCGAAGATTTCCACCTGCAGTTTCGAAGCCGCGCAATTGCACGTGGGCGAACGTCTGCAACTGGAGCTAGTCGCCGACGGTTTGCGCAACCACTATTACACCACGCTGATCGGATTCGTGCCGGGACATAGCGTGCTGATACGCACGCCCCTGGTACAAAATCTTCCGATTCCGGTGCGGGAAGGCGCAGACGTGCTGGTTCGCGCATTTTCGGGTCGCCATGCCTTTACCCTGCAATCCAGGATTGATCGCGTCTGTCGTTCACCTTATCCCTACATGCATCTCGCGTATCCCGCTCAGGTGCAACAAACCCTCATCCGGGGAGCGTTACGTGTGCGCGTCGCACTGCCGGGGACCGCTTCGAGCTTGACCAACCAGGATGACGCGCTTCCACGCGCAGTCGTACTTTCCGATCTCAGCGTATCCGGCGCGCAGCTGGAAGCCGAGCAGAGCCTCGGGGAACCGGGCGAAAAATTCGGACTTGCATTCAAATTCGTGGTCCAGCCGAACAATTACGAGGTGAGACTGGCGATTTCGGCGCAGGTCCAGAGCGTGCGCAAGGTCAGGAAGGGGAAAGGCCCGGAGGAACTGTTCTCGCATGGAGTGCACTTCAACAAGCTGCACGGCACCGAGGGGTTACTGTTGCAGAGTTACGTCCAGCAGGTATTGTTGTCGGATAGATCACGCGTGGTGTAGGCATTGCTAAAAAAATAAGGCGGCATGCGGCCGCCTTATTTTTTTCCTAGATTAATTCCTCTTACGCGCCGTCCGTCACCTTTTCGGTTTCCAGCTTCTCACGGATACGTGCTGACTTGCCGGAACGATCGCGCAGGTAATAAAGCTTGGCGCGGCGCACGTCGCCGCGGCGCTTGAGTTCAATGCTGGCAATCACGGGAGAGTAAGTCTGAAATGTACGTTCCACCCCTTCGCCAGACGATATCTTGCGTACGATAAACGAGGAATTCAGTCCCCGATTGCGAATCGCAATTACGACACCTTCGTAGGCCTGAACGCGCTTGCGGTCGCCTTCGACGACGTTCACGTTGACGACGACGCTATCACCTGGCGCAAAATCGGGAATGTTCTTCCCGAGCCGGGCGATTTCTTCGTGCTCGATTTTTTGTATGAGATTCATTTGATCAGCTCCTGCGCTTCCCTCGATTCCAATTTGTATTCTTCCAACAATTCCGCCTGTTCAACATTCAGGGGCAGGCTCGCCAGCAAATCGGGGCGCCTGCGCCAAGTCCGTCCCAGCGACTGCTTCATCCGCCATCTCGCAATCTGCGCATGATGGCCCGACAACAGCACGGCGGGCACCGCATCACTTTCGTATACCTCCGGCCGGGTATATTGCGGGCAGTCCAGTAAGCCGTTCGCGAACGAATCCTGCTGCGCCGACTCGACATCATTCAACACGCCCGGGATGCGCCGTATCAGCGCGTCCATCAGTACCATTGCCGGTAACTCTCCCCCGGAAAGTACGTAGTCACCGATCGAAATCTCGTCTTCGATTTCCGACTCCAACAATCGCTCATCGACGCCTTCGTAACGACCAGCCAGCAAAACCAATCCTGGGTACGCGCCCAGTTCGTCGACAATCTGCTGGGTCAACGGCCTACCCTGCGGTGACAAATACACCGTTCGTGTGCGCTTCACCCCGCAGCTTGCCTGTCGCTGCCGCGCCGCGCGCAGCGCTTTCGCCAGCGGGTCGGCCATCATCACCATGCCCGGACCGCCGCCGTAAGGCCTGTCGTCCACGCTGCGATAGGCGCTGCTGGTGAATTCCCGGGGATTCCATAACACCAATTCGTAATGGCTGTTGTTTTGCGCGCGTTGCGTAATACCGCTTCCTGTCAGCGCATCGAACATTTCAGGGAACAGCGTAACTACGTCGAGATGCATCATGGCCGCAAACCGATCAACTCGGCTCCCAATCCACTACCAACTGTCTGGTCTTCATGTCCACGTAAACGACGACATCCTGGATGAACGGAACCAGAAATTCCTTCTCGCCCTGCACGACGAGCACCGAGTTGGCACCCGTTTCAAGAATCTTTGCGACAATTCCGAGCTTGGATTCCTCGCGGTTGCGGACCTCCATGCCGAGGAGGTCGCTCCAGTAAAACTCGCCCTCTCTATTTTCCGGCAGGCAGGCGCGAGGAACGGCGACGTCCCTGCCTTTCAATCCCGCGGCCGCTTCGCGTTCACTGAATCCATCCAGCCTGGCGACAACCACCGAACCGTGCACCGCCGACTCCGCAACGCGATGCTGCTGCCATTGCCCTTTTGCGCCCAGCCACCACTGAGGATAATCGAGCAGTCCTTCGATTTCCTGCGTAAACGGCTGGACCTTGATCCAGCCTTTGAGACCGTGCGGGGCGCTTACGCGCCCCATCACCACCATTGCTTCAGGACTTGGCCGACTCACCGAACTGCTTCACTAGACGCGCCGCAGTGTCGGAGAGCTTGGCACCCTTGCCCTGCCAGTAAGTAAGGCGATCCATTTGTATTCGCAGCGTCTCTTGACCTTGCGGAGCCTTGGGATTATAGAAACCGACACGCTCGATGAAGCGGCCATCGCGAGGGTTGCGCGAATCCGCCACGACCATGTTGAAGAACGGGCGCTTCTTGGCGCCACCACGCGAAAGTCGAATAACAACCATTTGCTTATACCGTCATCAAGCGAAGCGCGCGATTTTACGCCCGTTTTCGTCGAATCCGCAAGGTAAATGGGGAAATTATGGCGGGCTAGCGAAGATCAACCGCTATGGGGTCCAAACATGCACGAACGCCCCCCAAAGACCCCGCAGATTTGTCTTTTTTATGTTTAATGTCAATTATTTGAGCGAGGTCGCGGCGGATTTTCCGGCAACGAACCGACTGTCCAAGAATGCCACCACGACTTTGACCAGCTCCTCCTCACGACCCTCGAAGAAGTGCTGCGCATCGGGAACAATGACTTGGTCGGATCCCGGAACCTTCTGAATCTGTTTCCGACGCTCGTAGGCTCCGACCTGCGTAATCTCCCAGTCCTTACTGCCAAACACATCCAATACCGGAATCTTGATACGGAACATTTCCTCGAGCCCGTTGATGATGCCGATGAACACCCAGGCCCTTATGGGCGTGGAATCTGCATGAATGAGGTATTGGTTCGCCATGGTCGCGCCGAGACTGTGGGACACGATGGCGATCTTTTCGAAGCCCTTATCCCGTAGAAACTTTGCTGCCAGCGCATAGCGCTCCTCGGCATCGGGATAGATCGGCAGGTAGTCGCCGACTTTCGCCCCGGGCCCCAGCACGGGCAACTGAATCGCCAACGTGGTGTAGCCTTGTTCGGCTAGCTTGACGCGCAATGCGCCATAGAGTTCGAAGTCGGGATTCCATCCTCGGCCATGACCTATGATTACGGCGCCACGCGGTTTCTCGGCTTGCGTATAAATCGCGAGAAACTCGTGACCGCTCTTCTGTTTGATCCAGGCCACGTCGCCGATGAGAACGGCCGGAACGATCTGATCCGACCAACGTTTCTCGCGCTCGTAGTCCGGCTGTTGCGCATGAACGGCCGACGCAAAAAGGGCGGCGAAGAGGATGGCTGCAAGTAAGCGCATGCGGGTACCCTGAATGTGTGGTTATGAAGAGGCGAAAGCCCTGACAGATGCTTTGCGCGCATCTCTGATACAACATAAGACTGCCAGATAGAGAAGACGTTCCTGGTGCGTCAGCGCAATCCGGGAATGCCTCCTTTAACCGAACGCATCATTTTCTGCAAACCGCCCTTGCCCATCATTTTCATCATTTTCTGCATCTGCTCGAATTGATTGAGAAGGCGGTTAACCTCCTGCACCGTTACGCCGGACCCCGTCGCGATGCGGCGCTTGCGGGAGGCCTTGATAATCTCCGGCTTGGCCCGTTCCAGAGGCGTCATGGAGTCGATAATCCCGACTGTGCGACCTATCACACGGTCGTCCACCGCCCCTGCCTGCGCCCGTTGGGCCAATTGCGCAGGCAGTTTGTCGATGAGGGCGTTCAGGCCGCCCATCTTTTTCATCTGCAGCATCTGGTTGCGAAAGTCGTCGAGATCGAAACCCCTTCCGGAATTCACCTTTTTGGCCAGCTTCTCGGCCTCATCCACGTCGACGTTGCGGCGCGCCTCCTCCACCAGCGCCAACACATCGCCCATGCCGAGGATGCGCGCCGAAAGCCGCTCTGGATAAAACGGTTCCAGGCCTGAGAGCTTCTCCGATACGCCTACAAACTTGATCGGGCGGCCAGTTACCTGCCGCACAGACAGCGCCGCACCACCGCGCGCATCGCCGTCGAGCTTGGTGAGAATGACGCCGGTAAGCGGCAACGCTTCCGAAAAAACCTTTGCCACATTGACAGAGTCCTGACCCTGCATCGCATCCACCACGAATAATGTTTCGACCGGATTCAGCAATTCGTGCAAGCGACGCATCTCCTGCATCATCGCTTCGTCGATCGCCAGGCGACCGGCTGTATCCACGATCAGGACGTCGTGATAGTGCTTGCGCGCGTAATCCAGAGCGCCGAGCGCGATGTCTTCGGGCTTCTGCGTTGCAATCGATGCAAACGCATCGACACCGACCTGGCGTGCCAGAGTTGCCAGTTGCTCTATTGCCGCCGGGCGATAGACATCGCAACTTACCAGCAATACCTTCTTTTTCTTGTCCGCAAGCAGCTTCGCCAGTTTGCCGGCGGTCGTCGTTTTTCCGGCCCCTTGCAGGCCCGCCATCAAGATGACGGCCGGAGGAACTGTCGCAAGATTGAGCGCATCATTGCGACTGCCCATCAATTCGGTGAGTTCGTGGTGTACGACACCCACCAATGCCTGTCCTGGTGTGAGGCTGCCAACTACCTCCTCACCGATCGCCTTGTCCTTGATCCTGGAGATGAAATCTTTCACCACCGGCAGCGCGACATCGGCCTCCAGCAACGCGACGCGGACCTCTCGCAGTGCGTCCTCGATATTGGCCTGGGTCAGGCGTGACTGACCGCGCAGCGTCTTGACGACACCGGCCAGCCGGCTGGTAAGGCTATCGAGCATTCGTGATGACCCCGGAATGTGTTGCGGATGCGGATGTTGTAAACTTGGCCACGAGTTTCTCGCCGTAATTCCTCGCCGCCCGATGCGCGATATTTTACTTCATCTCCTGGTCAGTCTCGGTTATGCGGGCCTGGCAATTTTCCTTTGGCGTGCAGCGCTGACACCGGCCAATGCTCGGCCATGGGCATCGTGGGCACACGCAGCGTTGATCGTACCGCTCGCCTTGCACGCCGCGTTGCTCTCCCGCGCTGCTTTCGCCGACGGCGGGATGTATCTTGGAGTCGGAAATGCCGTTTCAGTAATCATCTGGCTGACCGCGCTCATTTACTGGACTGGCAGTTTCTTCTACAGGCTCGAAGGCCTTCAGGTTTTGGTCGTGCCGAGCGCGGCGGTGCTCTCGCTGCTTCCACTGGCGTTCCCGCCCGCTCATCCACTTGCAAATACAAACTTGGCCGCGTTTAAGGCCCACCTGGTCATATCCCTGCTGGCGTACAGCCTGTTTACTATTGCCTCGTTGCACGTCCTGATGATGGCAATCATGGAACGACGCCTCCATCGTGGCAATCTTCCGCTATTCATGCAGAGCCTCCCCCCGCTGCTTACGATGGAACGGTTGCTGTTCCAGATCATCTTTGCGGGATTCGTGCTACTTACACTTACCTTGGGCAGCGGCATATTGTTTTCTGAAGAATTGTTCGGCAAACCCATGCCGTTCACGCACAAGACGATATTTGGATTTTTGTCCTGGTTCATTTTCGGTGCGCTGCTGACTGGACGCGCGCTCTACGGTTGGCGCGGCCGCGTGGCCATGCGCTGGACACTCGCGGGCTTCCTCTCGCTCTTTCTCGCCTACATCGGCAGCAGGTTTGTTCTCGAAGTATTACTGCAACGCTAGAGCGACCGCAGGCTCGCCGCCTCTGGCTTGACACTGCGGATTTCGCTCCCGATACTGAATTTATATTTACAAGCCAGTGGTGACTGCACTTGGATGATATTCCGCTTTCTACGCTGTTGATCTCGCTGGTCGTTCTACTCGTCGTTTCCGCATTCTTTTCGATTTCCGAAACCAGCATGATGGCGCTGAATCGCTATCGCCTAAGACATCTGACCAAGACCGGTCATCGGGGCGCGCGTCTCGCATCGCAATTGCTCGCGCGCACGGATCGCCTGCTGGGCGTGGTCCTGCTCGGAAACAATCTCATCAACGCGGCCGCAGCGGCACTTGTCACAGTGATTACATTCAGGTTGTTCGGTCAGAGCGAGCTGGCGCTCACGCTCGGCACGGTAGTCGTGACATTTTTCATTCTGGTATTCAGCGAGATCAGCCCCAAAATCATGGGCGCCAGTTATCCGGAACGCATTGCGTTCCCGGCGAGTTATGTTCTGACGCCATTGCTCAAACTGGCCTATCCGATAGTCTGGTTCGTGAATTTGTTCGTTCGCTGCGTGTTGTGGGTGCTGCATCTGAAGCCGCAGACCAACCAGACGCATACGCTGAGCATGGAGGAGTTGCGCACGCTTGTCCTTGAGGGGGGGAATTTTCTGCCGCAGAAGCATCAGAACATTCTCCTCAATCTGTTCGATCTGGAATCGATCACCGTGGAAGACGCGATGACGCCGCGCAATCAGATCGAAGCGCTCGACATCAAATCGCAACCGGATGAGATCCGCCGCCAGATTGCGATCAGCAACCACACCCGGTTGCCGGTTTACCGCGAACGCCTGGACGATATTATCGGCATCGTGCATGTGCGCAAGGTGCTGAATCTCTCGGAAGGCGAAAACATCAACGCCCGAACCCTTATCGAGGTGCTGCGCGAACCTTATTTCATTCCGATGGGAACGCCATTGTTGACTCAGCTACAAAATTTCCAGGAACAACAGGACCGAATGGGGCTAGTCGTCGACGAATACGGCGAACTCAAAGGCTTGCTGACCCTTGAGGACATCCTTGAAGAGATCATCGGTGAATTTACGACCCAATCGCCGCTGCAGACGGCCCGATTCCGGCGAATGGAAGATGGCAGTATTATCGTAGAGGGCGGAACCCTGCTACGGGACATGAACCGCAAATTGGGTTACAAATTTCCACTGGATGGCCCCAAAACTCTGAATGGGCTAATTCTGGAGCACTTTCAGGACATTCCAGAACCTGGGACCAGCTTGAAACTTGCCGGATACCCTCTTGAGGTCCTTCAGACTCAGGATCGCGTAATCAAATCTGTACGCCTGCTTCCACCGGATAAGGACTAAAAATCAGGGCTGTTTATCAGATACTTCCATCTTTACTTTAACGACGGGCCAGTGCATTATTCGAACTGATTAGTGGCCCTCAACAAAGTGGCCATTGAACCCAAATAGTGATGTGAAGAGGTAACGCTATGGCTACCGCAGCGGCAATAAGGGATAGGGTCAAGGAATACACCTTTCTCTGGGAAGGCAAGGACAAGGCCGGCAAGCTGATCAAGGGCGACATGCGTGCTGGTGGCGAACACGTGGTGTTGTCTCAACTGCGCCGGCAAGGAATTGCGGTCCTGAAGGTCAAACGTCAAAGGGGGGGCGTCGGCGGTAGAGTCTCGCAAAAGGACATTACTTTGTTCACCCGCCAGCTCGCCACGATGATGAAAGCCGGTGTGCCACTGTTGCAGTCATTCGACATCGTCGGCAAGGGCCACTCAAATCCTGCGGTTGCCAAGCTGCTGATGGATATCAAGAACGAAGTGGAGACCGGCAACAGCCTGACCAACGCCTTTCGCAAGTATCCGCTTCACTTCGACGCACTGTTCTGCAACCTCGTGGGCGCCGGTGAACAGGCCGGTATTCTGGATAGCCTGCTTGATCGCTTGGCGACTTACAAGGAAAAAATCCTCGCGATCAAGAGCAAGATCAAGGCGGCTCTTTTCTATCCCATCTCGATCGTCGTCGTGGCGTTCATCATCACGGCGATCATCATGATTTTTGTCATTCCGGCGTTCAAGGATCTGTTCTCGAGTTTCGGCGCCAACTTGCCGGCGCCGACTCTTTTCGTAATGGCAATCTCGGATGTTTTCGTTCAATGGTGGTGGCTGATCTTCGGCAGCGTCGGTTTCGGTGTTTGGTTCTTTTTCTACACTTGGAAACGTTCGGTAAAAATGCAGATCGTGATGGACCGATTGTTTCTCAAGATACCGGTCTTCGGACCCCTGATACGAAAGGCCACCATCGCGCGCTGGACGCGGACACTTTCGACCATGTTCGCAGCGGGCGTACCGTTGGTGGAAGCACTGGATTCTGTCGCCGGCGCCGCCGGCAACAACGTCTATTATGTAGCCACTAAAAAGATTCAGCAGGAAGTCAGTGCCGGCATAAGCTTGACCGTTGCGATGACCAATACCAACGTATTTCCTAACATGGTCATTCAGATGGTATCCATCGGTGAAGAATCCGGATCGCTGGACGGTATGTTGAGCAAGGTTGCCGACTTCTTCGAACAGGAAGTCGACGATGCCGTTGAGGCGCTATCGAGCCTCATGGAACCGATGATCATGGTCGTGCTAGGCGTATTGATCGGCGGGATGGTTATCGCGATGTATCTCCCGATCTTCAAGATGGGTCAAGCAGTATAATTTGCAAACTCGAACAATCGCGCGCCCGATAAATTCGGGCGCTTTTTTTGTTGGCAGGCGTTCGCACGTAGGACTACCAATAGCTCACTCATGTCGTTCATCCAGCTACTGCAAAATCAAGCCGTGACGCTCGCCGCAGTATGCGCAATAGTGGGACTCGTCGTCGGCAGTTTCCTAAACGTTGTTGTCCATCGACTGCCCAGAATGCTGGAGCGCGACTGGGACGGCCAGGCGGCGGATGTGCTCGAACACAAAGGCCTGATGGACGTTGCCAAAAATCTGCGCGGCAGCGAAGCGCCACGCTACAACCTGATGACGCCGGCTTCGACTTGCCCGCAATGCGGCCACAAGATCCGGGCCTACGAAAACATTCCCGTCTTTAGTTACATATTCCTGCGTGGGCGCTGCTCGTCGTGCAAAGCGCCCATCAGTATCCGCTATCCGATCGTAGAGGCGATCAGCGGCATCCTTGCCGGCTATATAGGATGGCGTTTCGGACCTACATGGGCGATGGCCGGCGCCCTCGTCTTCGCGTGGGCCCTCATCGCGTTAACGGCAATCGATATCGACACGCAGCTGCTTCCAGATGACATCACGCTGCCGCTACTGTGGCTGGGCCTGCTAGTTAATCTCAGCGACGGCTTCACGCAGCTTGCATCTGCCGTGATCGGCGCGGTAGCAGGATATCTTTCACTCTGGGCCGTGTATTGGCTGTTCAAACTCACCACCGGAAAGGAAGGCATGGGCTACGGCGATTTCAAGCTGCTCGGCGCCATCGGCGCGTGGCTGGGATGGAAGATGTTGCCGGTCGTAATCTTGCTGTCGTCACTGGTCGGCGCCTGTGTCGGTATTGCGTTAATCGTATTTACACGGCACGGCCGCCATACGCCCATTCCATTCGGGCCCTACCTGGCGGCCGCCGGGTTAATTGCCTTGTTCTGGGGTGAAGCGATCAACCGGACTTATTTGCAATTGCTCTGAGCATGGCGTTAGCCATTGGCCTAACTGGTGGGATCGGCTCGGGCAAGACAACCGTCGCGCAATTGTTCGCCCGGCACGGGGCAGGCCTGGTGGATGCCGATGAGATCTCTCACCGGTTGACGACTCCGGGCCAGCCCGCTGTCGCTGAGATCGCCCGCAAATTTGGGCCACAGTTTGTCGCGACAGACGGCAGCCTCGACCGGGGGCGCATGCGCAATCTAGTATTCGCGGATTCCGCGGCGCGTCAGGATCTGGAGGCAATTCTGCATCCTCTCATTCGGCGGGAGATTGCCCGGGAGGTCCGGGAATTGAAAGCACCGTACATCGTCGTCGTGGTGCCGCTGTTGCTCGAAACAGGCGCCTATCGAAGCGAATTGCACCGCATACTGGTGGTAGATTGCGCACCCGAAACCCAAATTTGCAGGGTCATGGCGCGAAGTGGACTTTCACGCGATGAAGTACTTTCGATCCTTGCCTCGCAGGTTTCCAGGCAGGAGCGGCTACGTTTGGCTGACGACGTCATACATAACGATGACGACCTCGAGGCACTGGAGGCACAAATAATCCCGCTGCATGTTCGCTATCTTGGGCTTGCGACAAATGGCTGATACGCTTTGGTTTGAAATGCAGAAAAGGGATCGCAGCTTTATTTTTGGAGTCTTTTCGGCAATACTTGTCCCAAATCCGGTGGTCGTCCCCACATTGTGATCAGCTACGAGTTCCCACTCAACGAAAGGATCCGCACCCTGTTGCGCCTGGAGGATTTGTACCAGCGCGCGCAGTACTTCGCCCTGAAAGCCGACCCCGAAGAACACCATGTTGCGCTTACGTCGTTGTTTGAGATTCTGGACGTCGGCGGCCGGGCCGATCTCAAGTCGGACTTGATGCAGGAACTCGAACGGCAGAAGCAGCACCTTGATGCGCTGCGTAATAATCCGGCAATTTCCCAGGAAGTCCTTGCCACGGTACTGGTCGATATCGAGAAGGCCGTATCCGACCTGTTCCTTTCATCCGGAAAGACCGGTCAGGGACTGCGCGAGAATGATTGGTTAATGGGAATCAAGCAACGTTCCGCGATTCCGGGTGGCGTCTGCCAGTTCGATCTGCCTTCCTATCATTTCTGGCTCAATCAAAGTGCCGAAGTGCGCCGTCTCGATCTTGATGAATGGCTGGCACCATTCCTGCCGATCCGTAACGGCGTGCGGATCATACTCAAGTTGCTGAGAGAGAACGGCAAAACCAGCGGCCAGGTAGCCCATCAAGGCGTCTATCAGCAGACCATGGCTGGAAGACTCGCACAGATGCTGCGCATCCGGGTCGAGAGCGATTACGATTGCGTGCCCGAGATCAGCGCTAACAAATACGCACTCAATGTGCGCTTTACAACTGCAATCGGCACACAGCGGCGCACCAGCGTCCAGGACGTCAGTTTCGAGCTTACATTCTGCAATTTGTGACGCCCTCCGACCCCAAGGAAACGCGCAAGATACATTGCCCGCAATGTAACGTGGCAATACCCTGGAGTACTGACAATCCCTATCGGCCATTCTGTTCAGAGCGCTGCAAACTCATTGATCTTGGCCAGTGGGCTACAGGCTCCTACCGAATTCCCCAGGAAGAGCCGGACGCCGGCCAGACCGACGAGGAGGAGCATTAAGCCGCTTCCAGCTCCCACGCGCCGCGCACCATCGCGACACCGTGCGCTCCGCGCCTGCGCGCCTCATCGAGATCGACCGCGCGCATTCCTCCAAGAGCGAATACCGGCAAAGAAAATTCCCGAATCAGTTCTGCGAATTTCTGCCAACCCATTTCCTGCGAACCGGCATGACTGGGCGTAAACCTAACCGGGCCGAGAACTACGAAATCCAGGCCCAGTTCGCGAGCCCTTTCTAGCTCCAAAACATCATGGCACGAAGCGCCGCACCATTCGACTTCAGGGCGAGCTTTTGCGGCCATTAGCGCGCGTGAAGGCAAGTGCAAACCTGCGCCAAGCATCGTTGCGAGACGCACGTCGCTATTGATTACGACAATGCCGCCAACGTCGCGCACTTCTTTTACAACTTGCGCTGCGAAAATCTTGCGAGCCGCCGGATCGAGTAGATTCTCTCTTACCTGCACTAACCGCAGTCCCCGCTCGAGCGCCAGCCGAAGGTGCGCCTGGGCTGCCTCAACGCCCGACTCCCAGGCACGAGTAATCCCCAGCCAGGTGGGCAAGGACAACGCCTTGAGGACAGGGAAATTGGCTGGAAGCATGGGGGCAACTGACGGTTCGTTACAGCTCTGCCAGGAAAGAGCCTGCCCCTCGCGCGGGTGCGGCTCCCCACGCCACCTCACCACCCGAAAAAAATGCAGCCTGACACTTGCATGCGCATAGGTATAGACACGCGTAATCCAGGGATAGGCTAGCTCGACTTCAATACCGAGTTCTTCGCGCAATTCTCGATCGAGCGCATGCCTGATCGGCTCTCCTGGCTCTACTTTGCCACCGGGAAACTCCCAATACCCTGAATAGACCTTGCCGGGGGGGCGTTGCGCGAGCAGGAAGCTGCAGTCGGGGTGTTCGATCACCGCGGCCGCGACATCCACTACGCGATGCGTCATAAAATCGCCGATTCGTCGATCAGGTCGCTTTTCTAAATGGGCTTGAAGTAATTCTGTGGCGCCCCGCCCAATCGCGCGCAAAATGCCATGCGACACGGCCGCTGCGAGAACCACGAGTTAACGCCCATTGCAGTGCCTCGCTGCGGGCTTTGGCGCCCCGATCCCGCTCGGGGACACCTAGCTCCCCGAGCCAGTAGTCGACGATAGCCAAGTATTCATCCTGATCGAAGGGATAGAAGGATACCCACAAACCAAAGCGTTCCGACAGGGAGATCTTCTCTTCGACCGTTTCCCCCGGATGGATCTCCTCGCCAAAATATTTTGTTTCCAGATTTTCCTGCATGAATTCCGGCATCAAATGGCGTCTGTTGGAAGTCGCATAGATGAGGAGGTTTTCCGAAGTCGCGGAAATCGAGCCGTCGAGAATGACTTTCAGGGCCTTGTAACCCGGCTCGTCAGCATCGAATGAGAGGTCGTCGCAAAACAGGATGAATTTGAACGGAACTTCGCCAATCAGGTCGACGATGTCGGGAAGATCCACCAGGTCTTGCTTATCGACTTCGATCAGACGCAAGCCCTTTGACGAAAATTTGTTCAGAAGAGCCTTTACCAGCGAGGATTTTCCTGTGCCACGCGCGCCCGTCAGCAATACGTTGTTAGCCGTAAGCCCCTCGATAAATTGACGCGTATTCTGCTCGATCAGTTTTATCTGATCGTCTATGCCCTGCAGGTCCGAAAGTCTGATCCTGTGCGGATAGGTTACCGGCTGAAGATAGCCGGAGTTTCCACGCTTGCGCCAGCGATAAGCGAGTCCTTTTTTCCAGTCAGGCGCCAGGCATGCCTGCGGCAGGGTCGCTTCGAAGCGCCCGAGCAATTGCTCTACGCGATTAATCAGACGTTCAAGGTCGCTGCTCATCGATTATCAACTCCGATAGTCGGCGTTGATACTTACATATTCATGGGAGAGATCACAGGTCCATACCGTGCTCGATGAAGCGCCTCGATTCAATCGCACCCGTACCGTAATTTCGTCCTGCTTCATCACGCGCTGACCGTCTTCCTCGTGGTAGTTGGGTGCACGTCCACCAGACTTCGCCACCAGCACATCGTCAAGATAGAGCTCCACTTTGGTAACGTCTAGATCGTCGATGCCGGCGTAGCCGATTGCCGCAAGAATGCGCCCGAGATTCGGATCAGAAGCGAAGAATGCCGTCTTTACGAGGGGCGAATGGGCGATGGCGTAGCCAACCTTCCGGCACTCGGTCTCGTTCATTCCGCCATCGATCCGGATTGTTATGAATTTTGTAGCGCCTTCACCGTCCCGGACAAGTGATTGCGCAAGAACGGTGGCAACCTCGGTTACCGCGTCCAAGAATAACTTGAATTCAGTGGAATCGGATCTGGAAATTTCCGGAGCACTGCATTGTCCGGTGGCGGCCACGATTAGAGCATCATTCGTGGAGGTATCGCCATCCACGGTCACGCAATTGAACGAGCGGTCCGCTGCATAGTTTGTCGCTTGCTGTAGCAGCTTCTGGTCCACCAGTGCATCGGTAGCAATGAATCCGAGCATCGTTGCCATGTTTGGCCGAATCATTCCCGAACCTTTTGCGATACCGGTAATTACAATCGAATTGCCGCCCATGTCGACGCGCCGGGAGCACGCTTTTGGCAATGTGTCGGTAGTCATAATTGCAGTAGCGGCGTCAAACCAGTTATTCTCCCCGAGCCCGGCAACGCAGCGCGGCAGGGCAGCGATTATTCGATCGACCGGAAGCGGCTCCATGATGACACCGGTAGAGAAGGGCAATACCTGGTCCGGTTGGCATTCAAGTAACTTTGACACTTCGACGCAGGTCTGTTTTGCGCGCGCAACGCCGTCATCGCCGGTGCCGGCGTTGGCGCAGCCGGTGTTCACAACCAACGCGCGGATACTGGCGTGCTGCACGTTCGCCTTCGCAACGGCAACGGGAGCAGCGCAGAATCGATTGCGAGTAAAGACGCCAGCGACTCTCGATCCAGCCCCGAGTGACATCAGCAGTAAATCCTTGCGTTTGGCCTTGCGTACGCCAGCCTCGGTTACGCCAAGTCGGAAACCCTTGATCGCCAGCAGCGCCGCCGGATCAGGGGCCGCGAGATTTACTGCCATTCGAAGGCTTCAGCGTAACGATTCATGAGCCAGCCGGTTTCTATGCGGAATATTCCAGAATCAACCGAGTTTGCCGTGGCATTGTTTGTACTTCTTTCCTGAGCCGCAGGGGCACGGGTCGTTTCGCCCGACCTTCTGGCCGCGGACAAAGGGCTGCACCTTGACATCCGCGTTGGCTCTCTCCAGCGCTTCATCGTGGTCCGCGTTCTGGTGATACTGCAAATTCCTGAGTTCTGCCTGTTCTTGCTTTTCGACCACCGCTTCCACCTCTTCCGCGGTCTGAATCTGCACGATCAACAACTGACGTGTGACTTCCGTGCGTACGGTATCCAGCATCAGCGAGAACAGTTCGAATGCTTCCCGCTTGTACTCCTGTTTCGGATTTTTCTGTGCATATCCACGCAGATGAATGCCTTGGCGCAAGTGATCAAGCGCCGACAAGTGTTCGCGCCAGTGGCTATCAAGAAAATTCAGCATGATGGCGCGCTCGTAATCGCGCACTTTTTGAGGTTCCACGCTGGCAAACTTATTCTCGTAGAACGTAGTTGCGGACTCTACGATGCGGACGCGAAGATGCTCCTCATCTAGATTTTCGTCCTGCTTCAGCCAATCCTGCAGAGGAAGTTGCAAACTAAACTCTCCCGCAAGAGTCTTTTCCAGGGCCGGCACGTCCCACTGCTCTTCGACGCTGGCCGGCGGAATGTGCTGCGAAATTACCGCATCAATCGCTCCATCGCGCATAGCACGAATCGTGTCCGAGATGTCGGTAGCCTCGAGCAATTCGTTGCGCTGCTGATAAATCACCTTGCGCTGATCGTTTGCAACATCGTCGTATTCCAGGAGCTGCTTGCGGATATCGAAATTGCGGGCTTCCACTTTTCGCTGCGCGTTTTCAATGGCCCGAGTAACCCACGGATGCTCGATCGCCTCGCCCTCGGGCATCTTAAGGCGATCCATGATGGCTGCGACGCGCTCCGAGGCAAAAATGCGTAACAGCGGGTCTTCCAGAGACAGATAGAAACGACTTGAACCCGGGTCGCCTTGCCGCCCGGACCGGCCCCTCAACTGGTTGTCGACGCGGCGGGATTCGTGGCGCTCGGTACCGACTATGTGAAGCCCTCCCGCGCGAATGACCTGCTCGTGGAGTTCTTGCCAATGGGCGCGCATCTCAGCCACTCTCGTATCTTTAACCAGATCCGAAAGGCTCGAATCATTGCGGACCTTATTGATCTCGGGCTCCGGATTTCCACCCAATACGATGTCCGTACCCCGACCTGCCATGTTCGTGGCGATGGTGACCATTTTTGGACTGCCCGCCTGGGCGATGATCTCCGCCTCACGCGCGTGCTGTTTTGCATTGAGAACCTGATGCGGCAACTTCTCTTTTTCAAGCAAGCCGGCCAGCAACTCCGAGTTTTCGATCGAGGTCGTGCCGACCAAAACCGGCTGGCCGCTCTGATGGCAAAGTCTGATGTCGTTAATCACCGCGTTATATTTCTCGTGCGCAGTACGATAGACCTGATCCAGACGGTCTTCTCGGATCATCGGCATATGCGTCGGCATGATGACCGTTTCGAGTCCGTAGATTTGCTGAAATTCGTAGGCTTCCGTATCTGCAGTACCAGTCATTCCCGCGAGTTTATGGTACATACGGAAATAATTCTGGTAGGTAATCGAAGCGAGCGTTTGGTTTTCCCGCTGGATGCGCACACCTTCCTTGGCTTCTATGGCTTGATGCAATCCATCCGACCAGCGGCGTCCCGGGGTCAGTCGGCCGGTAAATTCGTCGACAATTACGATCTCATCGTTTTGCGCAACGTAGTGCTGGTCGCGATGGAATAACGAGTTTGCCCGCAGTGCCGCATACAAGTGATGCATCAGATTTATGTTGGCCGCGTCATACAGGCTGCCGTTTTCAGGCAGCAACCCCGCGCTGGTCAACAGCTCTTCGGCGCGCTCGTGGCCGGCTTCCGTGAGTAATACCTGGTGAGCCTTTTCGTCCACGGTAAAATCGCCCGGGCCATTTTCTTCTTTGACGCGGGTCAGTTTCGGCACGACTTCGTTCATCCGGTAATACAATTCAGTACTGTCTTCGGCCTGACCGGAGATGATCAGCGGTGTCCTCGCCTCGTCGATCAGGATCGTTCCACCTCATCGACAATCGCATAAGACAATCCACGCTGCACCCGTTCGGATGCCAGAAATACCATGTTGTCGCGCAGATAATCGAATCCGAACTCGCTGTTCGTCCCATAGGTGATGTCGGCGGCATAGGCGTGCTGCTTCAGTTCGTGCTCCATTTGCGACAGATTCACGCCAACTGACAGACCGAGAAAGCGATATACCCTGCCCATCCATTCTGCGTCGCGACTGGCGAGGTAGTCATTAACCGTTACTACATGCACACCCTTCCCCGCAAGCGTATTCAGATAAGCCGGCAATGTGGCGACTAAGGTCTTTCCCTCGCCGGTGCGCATTTCGGCGATTTTGCCGTTATGTAGTGCCAGTCCGCCAAGTAGCTGTTCGTCGAAATGACGCATGTTCAGGGCCCGCCGGCTCGCTTCTCGCACTGTTGCGAAGGCTTCCACCAGAAGCGCATCCAGGGTCTCGCCGTTGCCAGCGCGTTGCCGGAAGACTTCCGTACGCGCGCGCAAATCTGTGTCGCTCAGCTTTTGCGTTTCTGGCTCGAGCGCATTGATGGCTTGCACGACATGCGCATATTTCCGCAGCAGGCGATCGTTGCGACTGCCGAATATTTTCTTGAGAAGGTTATTAATCATTGCTCAGGATGTCCTTAAAGCAAGAGGGGTGGGGACGCCCGCCCCCACCCCTCTGCTTGAATGCTTGTAGTTTCAGTTCAGCCCGGCACCTGCAGGAAACGGGCGGGATTCTGTGGAGACCCCCATTGACGCACTTCGAAAT
Source organism: Betaproteobacteria bacterium (assembly GCA_031382195.1). Taxonomy (GTDB): domain Bacteria; phylum Pseudomonadota; class Gammaproteobacteria; order Burkholderiales; family JACQAP01; genus JACQAP01. Next base: position 2,446 of record JANMYN010000454.1, on the reverse strand, counting down.
GCAGATGCGTCCCGGTCGAACGGCCAGTGTTACCGACCTCGGCAATCTTCTGACCGCGCAAAACCACATCTCCGACTTTCGTGATTAGCTTCGATGCGTGGGCATAACGCGTAATGAGGCCATTGCCGTGATCGACCTCAATCATATTACCATACTGAGGATGTGGGCCCGCATAGACCACTACACCTCCGGCGGCGGCGGTGATCGCGGCACCTTCGGCGGCCATGAAATCCATGCCCTCATGAAAAGCGTTCCACCCGGTAAATGGGTCGATACGCCAGCCAAAATTTGAAGAGTACCAACCTGTCGATACCGGCAATTGCGTCGGCAGCAGTTGCTTTTTTGCGTGAGACAGAGTCAGCATGGATTCCAGCACGCCGAGCTTGTCGGTGCGGTCATCGACCTTCATAGCAAGGTGATCCACCTTTTCGACCAGCTCGCTCATGGAGAGCTCTTGGGCAGGAATGGAGGAAACCGCACCTCCCCTCCCCGGAACCTGGTCGAACATGAACTCTTGCGGCTTGATGCCTGCGAGTTTTGTGAGGCGCTCGCCAAGCGTGTCCAAGCGCAGCAACTTGGCCTGCATTTCGCCGAGCCTGGCAGCCATGGTATTGAGGCTCTCGCGCAGATACGACTGAGTCTTACGCGTTTGCTCGGCTTGTACGGCTTCCAGCAGGGACTGGAGGTACGGGCTCTGATTGGTTACCGCGTAGCGCAGCGAGAAATAGTTGAGCATTACGGCAAGCGATACGATCATCAGGCACATCAACAAGCCCAGAAACGCCACTTGCGGCGTACTGAGCGCAAAGCTGCGCGCCTGTGACAATTTGTTGGAAACCAGAATAATATTCATCAGTTCCCCTTCTAAACCTTCCTATTGACCAACCCCATGTCCGAAAAACGCGTCGGATTGCTAATTGACACTCTTCCTGAACTGCAAACGCTTAATCAGAAAACTCGCCAACTCATGGCACTGCAAAGCGTTTTGGTCGACGTACTCCCCGGCGATCTGGCCACTTCGGTGAGCGTGGCTTTAGTGAAGGCCGGAGAACTGACTCTGTCCGCTGAAAACGGCGCGGTCGCCGCCAAGTTAAGGCAAATGGCGCCACGAATCCTGATCAAATTACGCCAACTGGGCCACGAGATTACCGGAATACGCCTACAAGTGCAAGTAAGAATGCGCGATAACCCATTGCCGCAAAAACAGATTTCCCTAAGCCCAAGGGCTCGTGATGCGATCAACTTGCTCTCAGAACGGATCGAAACCTCCCCCCTGAAGACCGCGCTAAAACGTTTCGGCCGTCGCGGCACCTGAAGGTCAGATTACGATGGCCAGACGCTCCAAGACCAATAAAACTAGAACGATCAATATAATAACAAGGAGGAATTTCAGAAACTGCCAACTGAGACGCAACCACCGTCTATTCTTCGTCACCAAGTAGACCGCAATCGATGCGCCAACTGTAATTACCAGCACGGCGCCAAGGATACGCAGGACTAACATTGCTCTTGTGTAGCCAGCTTAGCGGAAGTACCGACTCGATCTGGAAACCTCAAACGGTTTGCATCTGCAACCTGAGGAAAGCAGGCGCCTCCTCCGGCTTGAGGAAGGTGACAAATTCCCAGGATGCCGCATCTTCCATCAGCTGACGCAATAGACTGTTGTTGAGAGCGTGGCCCGACTTGTACGCGGAATACGCCCCTATGACCGGATGCCCGAGCAAATAAAGATCGCCGATCGCATCTAACGCCTTGTGTTTGACGAATTCGTCCTCGTAACGCAACCCGTCTGCGTTCAGGACCCGATAATCGTCCATCACAATCGCGTTATCGAGGCTACCCCCAAGAGCAAGTCCCTGGGCGCGCATATTCTCAACATCCTGCATGAATCCGAAAGTTCGCGCGCGGCTCACCTCCTTTATATAGGAAGTATGCTCGAAGTCGACAATTACGCGTTTATTGGAATGGGCAAATACCGGATGTCTGAAGTCGATGCTGAAGTCCACCCGAAATCCGTTGAAGGGCTCGAATTTGACCCACTTGTCGCCCTGCTTTACTTCAACCGTTTTCTTTATGCGGATGAACTTCTTGGCAGCGGCCTGTTCCTCGATACCGGCCGACTGCAGCAGAAACACAAAAGGAGACGCTGAGCCGTCCATGATCGGAACCTCACCCGAGGTCAGGTCAACGTAGACATTGTCAATGCCAAGGCCCGCTAGCGCCGACATTAGATGTTCCACCGTTTGCACGCGGGCGCCATCGCGTTCGAGGCACGACGACAGTCGCGTGTCACCCACCGCATATGGATCAGCTTTGATATCTACAACAGGAGTCAAATCCACACGCCGGAAAATTATTCCGCTGTTCGGCGCCGCTGGCCGCAGTGTCAAATAGACCTTCTCTCCGGTATGCAGACCAACGCCGGTGGCGCGAACAATATTTTTCA
>JANMYN010000448.1:0-9311 GCA_031382195.1 Betaproteobacteria bacterium | reverse complement strand
CCTCCATGACAGGCTACTCGACCGTCGGCGCCGGCGCAGCAGCAGGTAGACCGCCGGTATGGCGAACATCGACAGCAGCGGCGCCGTGACCATGCCGCCGACCATCGGCGCGGCGATGCGCTGCATTACTTCCGAACCGGTACCGGTGCCGATCATGATCGGGACGAGACCGGCGATGATGATCGCCACCGTCATCGCTTTCGGCCGCACGCGCAGCACTGCGCCTTCACGGATGGCATCGAGCAGGTCGGCCTCGGTGGTCTTGCCCGCCGCAATACGCGCATTCCATGCCTGCTTCAGGTACAGCAGCATGATGACACCGAATTCCGCCGCTACGCCCGCGAGCGCGATGAACCCCACCGCGCTGGCCACCGAGAGGTTGTGTCCGAGCAGCCATAGCAGCCAGATGCCTCCCGCCAGTGCGAACGGCAGCGCGGCCATGATCAGAAATGCTTCATCGAAGCGCGTAAAGGTCACGTACAGCAGCACAAAGATGATCACCAGCGTGGCCGGCACAACGATTTTCAGTTTGGCGGTTGCACGTTCGAGGAACTCGAACTGGCCGGACCAGGAAATCGAATATCCGGCTGGCAGGCGCACCTCTTTTGCCACGGCTTGCTGCATGTCGCGCACCGCGGAACTCAGATCGCGCCCGCGGATATCGACGTACACCCAGCCCGACAAGCGGGCGTTTTCGCTTTTCAGCATCGGCGGACCGTCGTTGATCCGGATCGCCGCGACGTCGCCGAGCCGAATTTGCGCGCCGCGCTCGGTCAGCACCGGCAATTGGCGCAGTTTCTCGAGCGAATCGCGCACTTCGCGCGGATAGCGCACATTGATGGGAAAGCGTTGCAGGCCTTCCACCGTTTCGCCGATGTTGTCGCCGCCGATTGCCGCGGAGACGATGCCTTGCACATCGGCGATATTCATGCCGTAGCGTGCCGCGGCATCGCGATCGATGTTGACATCCACGTAACGCCCGCCAGTCAACCGTTCCGCCAGCGCGGAGGAAACACCCGGCACGCGCCTGACGATGCGCTCGACCTGCGCCGTGACGCGATCGATCTCGGCAAGATCAGCGCCCGCCACTTTCACGCCCACCGGGCTCTTGATGCCGGTGGCCAGCATGTCGATGCGGTTGCGGATCGGCGGCACCCAGATGTTGGAGAGTCCTGGCACCTTGACGATGCTGTCCAGTTCCTCGACCAGCTTGTCCGTCGTCATGCCAGGGCGCCACTGGTCGCGAGGCTTGAACTGGATGGTGGTTTCGAACATCTCCAATGGCGCCGGGTCGGTCGCGGTCTCCGCGCGGCCGGCTTTGCCGAACACGCTCGCGACCTCCGGTACAGTCTTGATCATGCGATCGGTCTGCTGCAACAACTCCGCAACTTTGCCCACGGAAATGCCCGGCAGCGCGGAAGGCATATAGAGCAAATCCCCTTCGTCCAGCGGCGGCATGAACTCGCCACCCAGGCGGTTCATGGGCCAGATCGTGACGGCCGCTACGATCACTGCAGCGAACAAGGTGATCTTGGGAAAACGCAGCACGCCATCGAGCAACGGCCGGTAGAGCGCGATCAGGAAGCGGTTGAGCGGATTCTTGTGTTCGGCCGGGATGTGTCCGCAGATAAGATAACCCATCAACACCGGGATCAGCGTTACCGCGAGGCCCGCTGCTGCCGCCATGGTGTAAGTCTTGGTAAAGGCAAGCGGGGCGAACAGGCGTCCCTCCTGCGCCTCGAGCGTGAACACCGGTATGAATGACAGCACGATGATCAACAGCGAGAAGAACAGGGCCGGCCCGACTTCGGTCGCCGCATCGCCGATCACCCGCCAATGGGTGTCGCCCTTCAGCGTCTCACCGGGATGCCTATTGTTCCAGGCCTCGATGTGTTTGTGGGCATTCTCGATCATCACCACCGCCGCATCGACCATGGCGCCGACCGCGATCGCGATGCCGCCCAGCGACATGATGTTGGCGTTTACGCCCTGATAGCGCATGACGATAAAGGCGGCGAGCACGCCCAGCGGCAGGGAGACGATTGCCACAAAGGCAGAACGGATGTGGAACAGGAAGACGAGGCAAACGAGCGCGACGACGACAAATTCCTCGATCAGCTTTTCCTGGAGATTTGTTACCGCGCGCTTGATCAGGCTGGAGCGATCGTAAGTCGGCACGATCTCGACTCCGGGTGGCAGGCCCGGCTTGAGCTTCTCCAGCTTTGCTTTCACGGCATCGATCGTCTCCAGCGCATTTTTGCCCGAGCGCATGACGATGACGCCGCCGGCGACTTCGCCTTCCCCGTTGAGCTCCGCGATGCCGCGCCGCATTTCCGGCCCGACCTGCGAATGCGCGACGTCACCGAGGCGCACCGGGACGCCGGCATCGGTCGTGGTCAGCGGAATTTTGCGGAAATCGTCAAGCGATTGCAGATACCCCGAGGCACGCACCATGTATTCGGCTTCACCCAGCTCAAGCACCGAACCGCCGGTTTCCTGGTTGGCCTTGCGCACGGCGTCGATCACCTTGCCGTGCGTGATGTTGTAGGCGCGCAGCTTGTCCGGTTGCAGCACGATCTGATACTGCCGCACCATGCCGCCGATGCTCGCCACCTCGGCCACGTTCGCTACCGCTTTCAGTTCGTATTTCAGAAACCAGTCCTGCAATGCGCGCAGTTGCGACAAGTCCATCTTGCCGCTGCGATCCACCAGCGCGTATTCGTAGATCCAGCCGACCCCGGTGGCATCCGGCCCCAACGCGGTCTTCGCCTGCGGCGGTAGTCGCGATTGCACCTGATTCAGATACTCGAGCACGCGCGAGCGCGCCCAGTAGAGATCGGTGCCATCCTCGAACAGAACGTAAACGAACGAATCACCGAAAAATGAGTACCCGCGCACCGTCTTCGCTCCGGGTACCGAGAGCATCGTCGTGGTAAGCGGATAGGTGATCTGGTTCTCGACGATCCGCGGCGCCTGGCCCGGGTACGTGGTGCGGATGATGACTTGCACGTCGGACAGATCGGGAATGGCGTCGAGCGGTGTCTTCGACAGCGACCAGACGCCCCACGCCGTGACCATCAGCGTGGCGAGCAGCACCAGGAAGCGGTTGGCGATCGACCAGCGGATCAGCCGGGCGATCATTTCTGCGTCGCTTTCTTTTTGTCCATCTCGCCGCTTTTCGCATCGCTCTTCATCGGCTCATCGGTGGAGGCCGAGGTCGGCGCAATCCAGGTAATCTCGAACATGCCGTCCGCGGTTTCGCGGAATTCAAACGTCACCGTGTCGCCCACGGCAACATTCCTGGGAAGTCCCGTTGCGGGCAGATTGAAGCCCATGGTCATCGGCCCCCACTGCAGCGAAGCAATCGGACCATGCGAGAGCGTAATTTTGTCCTTGTCGATGCTTTCGACCTTGCCTTCTCCGCGATGGGTTGAACGTTCGGCGGCTGCATCCTTCGGCGCCGGCATTGCTTCCATGCGCGTCGTCGTACCCCTGAGGCTTGCTTCGGAATCGATCAGGAACTGGCCGGAGACAACGACTTCCTGGCCCGCCTGCAGTCCTTTTCGGATTTCAGTTTGTCCGCCGGTCTCGATGCCCACTTCGACATCGACCGGAACAAAACGGCCGTCTCCCTGCGCCAGCATGACGACGCTGCGCTCGCCAGTCCGGATCACGGCCTCGCTCGGCACCAGCAGCGTTTCCTTTTTCGCATTGGGCGCGAAGTCGATGGTGGCAAACATGCCCGGGACGAGCCGGCCAGCGGTGTTGGCTACCTCGATGCGCACTTTGAGCGTGCGGGTGGCGAGCGCAACCTCGGGCAGGATGGCGTTCACACGCCCTTTGAATGTGGCGCCGGGCAGGGCGGGCGTGCGCGCTTCGACCGCATTGCCGGGGCGCACCTGTGCCGCGATGTTTTCGGGCACTTCGGCGTTGATCCACACCGTGCTCAGGCCGTTGATGCGAAACAGCGGCGCCCCGGTCATGATCGTCATGCCTTCGCGTGCGCCCAGTTCCGTGACGACGCCGCTGATCGGCGCATTCACGGTCAATCGTGCATGGACCGCGCCGGTGGATTCGACCAGGCGGATCTGATCCTGCGTCATGCCGGCCAGGCGCATGCGTTGCCGGGCACCTTCGAGCAAACTTTCCATGAGCTCGGTCAGCCCGCTGGCGGCGACGCGTTTTGCCGAGAGATACTCTTCCTGTGCCGCGACCCAATCGGGAACATAGATCTCTGCCAGCGGCTGGTTTTTGCGCACGGGGTCGAGCGGCGCGCGCACGTAGAGCTTCTCGACGAAGCCGTTGCTGCGCGCCTGCACTAGCGCCACGTCGCGCTCGTTGTAGGCGACACTGCCGACCGCCTCGACTACCGGTGTCATCGTACCCAGGGTTACCGCGGCCGTGCGCACGCCCAGGTTCTGCTGAATACGCGGGCTGATCTTCACGCTGCCCTCGTCGCCCGCGCCGCCGGCATAGACCGGAACCAGCTGCATGTCCATGAACGGTGATTTGCCGGGCTGGTCGAACTTTTGCTGCGGGTACATCGGATCGTGCCAGTAGAGAATCTTCTTGTCCGTTGCCGCGGCGGCTGCGCCCTGTTGTGTACCGCCACCGGCCGCCGCCGTGCCGCCGGATACGGGGCCGGCCATCTTCATGCCGTTGGACATGCCGGCCCAGTACAAGCCGTAACCACTCGCGCCCAGAAGACCCGCGGCGGCCAGTGCGAGAAAAAATGCCCTGATCTTCATTTCGAATCCTTGGACGGTAATGCGATTGGCGAAGGGCTCGCGTGGCGCGAGTCGACATCCTCGGGAAAGAGGAAATTAAGTTGCGCCCAAAGGCGCGCGGTCTCCAGGCCGATCTGCAGCGACTGGATGCGCAGATCGATTTCACTGCGGCGGGCCAACAGCAAGTCGTTCAGGCTCGATTTGCCGCCTCGAAAGGAAGCCAGCGCGGCGCGGGTACGCTCGCTCGCGAGGGGAATGAGTTGGCCTTGGTAACGAACCTGGCGTTCAAGACCGTTCTCCCATTCGCGTACCATCGCGCGGACTTCGGCGATATGGGCGCGCAGCAGGTCGTCGCGCTGCGCCCGGGCTTGTTCGACCATCGCCAGGCGCGATCCCAGCTCGCGGTCCTGGCGTTTGTGCTGATCCCACTGCAACGGGACGGATATGCCGATTGATACCATGTTGGAGTAGGCGGGGCCGCGCTGGGCGTAACTCAACTCAACGCTCCAGTCGGATTTTTTATTGGCCTGCGCGATTCTGGCTTCCGTTGCAGCCACGTCTATCTGCCGCGTGAGGACGGCGATATCCGGGTGATGGCCGAGTTCCTGATCCAGCGCACCGGTGTCCAGCCGGATCGAATCGATAGCGGGCTTTCCCTCCAGCGGCGCCTCGGCCCCTTCGCCGATCCAGCGCGCCAGACCGATTTTCGCGGTGGCAATGCGGCGATTGAATTCGCTGCTGCGATCCTCGAGTCCGGCCAGAACGCCGTGCGCGGCGAATACGTCGGCCTGGCTGCCTCTGCCGGCCCGGTACGCGCCTTCCGCGGCGAGGATCTCGAGCTTGACCTGTTTGGACTGTTCGGCAATCTCCGACGCAATGGCTTCGGCGTAGTAGCGATCGAGCCACGCGAGCGCGGTGTCGCGCTGCGTGGAAGCGACGAGGGCGGTCTTTGCCGCAAGGGACTTCTGCGCTTCGCGCTCGTAGCGCTCAGCGCGCAATCGGCGTTTGTCCGGGCGCGTAATTTCCTGCATGACGCCGACGCGGCGCATGGTCATGAAATCGCGTGTGAAGCTGAATTGATCCGGACCGTCCGCGGGCAGGTTGTCGATGCCGAGCCTGAGCACGGGGTCGGGCAATTGCCCGGCCGCGACCGCCATTTCGCGAGAAGCGACGACGGCAGCGTCCTGCGCCGGTATCTGCAGCGAGCGCTCGATCGCGCGCCGTTGCGCCTCGGCCAGCGTGAGCGGGGTTTCGGCGCCGGAAACGGCACCGCAGAAGCCGAGTGCACCGGCCAGGGTGACCAGGACGAATAATAAAATCGCGAGCCCGCGAATCGCTATGGGTTTCTGGGCAGGTTCGCGGAACGTTTCGATCCGCGCAAAGTTGTCGGGCGCAGCAGTGCATGCCGCTACCGGGATAGTCAGGGAATTCATGATGCCTCCGCAAAGAAAACACGAACGGCCGCTAGCGCGGCGGATTCAGTGCTCGCGAAGGCTAAAGCTGGAAACTACAGAAGCGGATGGAGGAGGGAGGATCGAGGAAATGCGCGACGCACGCCCATGCAGCCAAAGAGTAGGCAACCCGGTCCACCGCAACGGGAACAGTGAGCACCGCAATCGCCGGCATCGCGGCAACCTCGACCTGGGTCTGGGCGCTGCTCTGATCGCCGGCGGTGCAATGCTGCAGGCAGGCGTTGCGGTTGGCCATCTTGCCGCACGTGCCGTCGTGATCCGTTTGCGCGAAGGCCATGATTGGCGATGGCGCAGCCTCGATGCAAGCCTGGGCAAAGCCGATCGCCTGGGCGAATAGCATCGCAGCCGCGACGAGGCGGCAGATTGCACGACGATATCGGGAACGGCCAGATGTCACTAAATCTCTCAATTCAAAAACAAAAAGCAGGCCTCATTGTAGAGGAGGAACCGGCGCGCTGTCGAGCAGTATTGATGCCCTAAACATACGTTTGTTCGGGTCTTCCGGATTCGGCGAAGCGGCGCGATTTTTTCGCTTTGTCCGAGAAGCCGCGCCGCGGCCCCAGTTTTTCGGACCCGCTGGGACAAGGTTTTCAAATTGTGCAGCCGAGTTTCGATATCGCTAATTCGGACAGTCGCCTTGGCGCACGGGAGGAAGTCTGGCCCGAAGGAGTCACGCCATGATCACAAAAGCTTCATGAATTCCATCGGCCCTCATTCCGCTTCCACTTATTCGGCCATGGCACCCATCGGAATCTTGATATCAGCCGGGTTTCGTTGCAATTTAGTTCCATCGACGCGCTGCCAGTAATTGCGCTGACGTACGAAGGGGAGGAGCAGAGCGTTCCCGAGTCTGTTGTCCGCCGCGGCGGCGTAACCCGGAATGCCGATAACGATCCGGGACTGGGGAATGTTCAGGCGCAAGGTCCGATGCAGCATGTCCCACCAGGGGAAAACCACTGAATAGTTCGAATTGGTTTCGCACAAAATTCCGGAATGATGTATCCCATGCATTCGCGGTGTCACCAGTATTTTGTTCAGCAATCGCTCGATCCGGACCGGTAGGCGCACGTTGCTGTGCTGAAACAGCGTGTTCGCCTGAAAGACCAATTCGTAGATCGCGAAGGTCAACGGCGCAACGCCGATCAGGGCGATCTGAACAACCCGAAAACCGGCCGACAGCGCGACCTCCCCGAAGTGGAAGCGGAATGCGGTGGAAACATCGAGATCGGGATCGATGTGATGCACGTTGTGGAAACGCCACAGAAACGGGATTTCATGATTGGCGCGGTGCCAGTAGTAGAACATGAGATCCATGAGAACGAAACCGATTATAAATTGAGCCGGCGCGGGAAGGTCCACCAGATGGATCAGACCGAACTGTCGCGCCGAGATGACCTGCAAGGTGGCCGTGACGGTTGGTTGGACGAATGCCGCGGCAGCACCGAAGGCGAGGGCGGAAATGGAAAGATTGACGAGCATTCTGGGTATCAGCGCCTGCCGCGCAGTGCGCAGCGGGACAAATCGCTCCAGAACGAAGAGAAGCAGGAACAGGCTGGTCAGGGCCAGACCGGTAATAAGCAATCCCGTAGTCATGGTGTGCACTGAAGAACCGGCGTCACGGATCGCGTGATCAAAGGCGAAAGGCGCAGAAAACAATAGTGGAGATTTTTCTCACGGATCGATCTATATCGTGGCTGGAACGTGCAGGGGTCAGACAGTCGAGCACGGGTAACACCGCTAAGGTTAGACAACGCGAGATGGGATTCCCCAGATTACCACCGTTGCGACCCGTCTCTGCACTTCGGCGCCCGTGCCGGTGTCGAGCTCGATCGGCAAAAACCGAGGCTTGTTAGCGGCGGGTGCTAATGATCGCGCTGGTTATCTATATACGCTAGTAACGCGAGCGCATCCGTGAGTTATCCATGTGGCGCATCAATATCCGGTGTGATGACGGATCTTCGGCTGTGAATTCTCAATTCAGAGAGCCCGCTTCGCAGGACGCGTAACGAAGAGGCGAGAAACAGGCAGGCGAGCGCAAGGCCTACGAGGAGGTCAGGCCATCCCGACTGCGTGAGCCATACCCCTACCGCAGCAACAAGAACCGCGATGTTCGAGGCAATATCGTTGCGGGAGCATTCCCATACCGAACTCATGTTGATATCTTCTTGCCGGTGCTTCCAAAGAAGCGCCAGGCAAGTGCCGTTTGCGGCAAGAGCCAGGATGCTGATGGCACCCATTGCCTCGAAGGTCGGAACGCTCGGCACGACGATTCTGTAAATTACTTGCCCGAGCACGGCAATCCCGGCGGTGAAGATTAACGTACCTTTGAAAAGCGCAACCCTGGCTTTTGTTCGCACACCCCTCGACACGGCATACAGGCTCAATCCATAAGTCAGCGCATCGCCCAGGTTGTCGAGCGAATCCGAAAGCAGGGCAGTGGATCCGGAAAGGACACCTGCACCGAGTTCCACGACAAACATGACGGCATTGATTCCGAGAACCTGCCTGAGGGTCGAGCTCTGCCGCCCCCTGAGGGCCTCAATCGCGCACGCTTTGTCTTCGCAGCAATCCGCCATGGCTAAGTTGTCCAAACACCATCTGAAAGATTAAATTCCTGAAAACTCAAGAAATGCATTCTACTGCGCATTCCTGCTCGCACAGTCAGGCAAAGGTTTCTGATTTATGTGGCATCCCAGCACTATTTGGTTGGTCCAGGATAAATCTGTCGGCGAACGAACCACAAGACGAGCGGCGGAAGTGCCAACCACTGCAATAGTGGCAATAGTCCGGTACCCAAGAGCGGTAAGCGGGGCATGGTATTGGCATAAGCCCAGCGTTGGAACATTCCCGTGGCGAGCGCCTCGAAGACGATCGTCACGACGATACCGACGCTGAGAAAGACAGCAATGTCCCATCGCTTCGGCCGCAAGATCCAGTTTCTGGTCCTCGCGACCATTGCCGTGACCCAGAACGCGGCCAGCGCAATCCCCGCATCGCCGAAAGTCGCCTGCGTGCAGGCCTTCACGCCCAGCCAATGTGGCTGATCCGCCATCCCGCGGAAAAACGGCACCTGCCAGACTTCCCACGCCAGATTCAGCAGGAACGAGAAAAT
>JANMYN010000431.1:0-3513 GCA_031382195.1 Betaproteobacteria bacterium | reverse complement strand
GCTCAGTTCCGGGCGTTTTGCCGGGGAATTTGATTACCCATTCCACCCCGCGAGCGCAGTGGCCCGCATGGCAGTCCGGGCGCACTTCTCCGGCCGGCAGGAATGAACCGGCGCGGGAAGGAACCATGACGTCAACAATCCCGCAGGCGCGCGTGCCGAGCATCGCGGTGATCGTGCCAAACCGGAACGACGCCCGATATCTTCCGCGCTGTATTTCTTCCATCTTCGATCAGGAGGCGCCACCGGACGAGCTGATCCTTGTTGATGACCAGTCCACCGATGACAGCGTTGCCGTGATGCGGTTACTCACCGCAAACAGGCCCGGTGTACAACTGATCGAGAATCCAGTGAACCTCGGCGTTTACGGAGCGCTGGACGAAGGGCTGAAGCGATCGCGTAGCGAGTACGTCCTGTTTCTCTCCTCCAACGACTTCGTTTTGCCCGGCATTTTTGCACACGCAAAGGCCTGCCTTGCGAAATACCCCGGCGTCGGACTCTGGTCCGCAATGGGGTGGCTCGTGGACGAAGCCGATCGCCCGATCAGGCTAAATCCCTCACCGGTTGTCGCATGGCGCGACGCATGCTTTACACCCCAACAGTGCGTGCAACTGGCCTGGCGCTTCGGCAACTGGTTTACCGGGACCACCCTCATCTATCGGCGGGACGCGCTGGACGCGGTGGGGAGCTTCGACCCAGCTTACAAGGGACTGGCCGACTTGCTCGCTGCACTGACAATCGCGAGTCGTCAGGGTGCCGCTTACTCGCCGGCCCCTTACGCCGTCGTGCGTATGCATCCGGGAAGCCATATTTCAGGCACGTTGGGAAACTTGGCGGGCGTAGAGTCAATTGTAGGCCGGCTGCGTGAGCGCGGGCCAGTGCTCGGGCCTCGCCTGTTCACGCTCGCCTTCCTTGACCGAATCGCGCTGCGGTTCCGCGGTGCGACCGTGCGTGTTTCTCGTGGAAACAGCATATCCGACGTTGCTGGAAGGTCTGCCGGGTGGCGGCGCCGCGCGCTCGTATGGATTGACCGGCTGGTGCCAACGCAACTCTGGCAAGCTCGCGTGGCATTGGCGTTTCTGGTACTTCGCCCGTTCGACGTCGTGCCCATGCTTTGGGCCCGTATTGCCGTGCGGATAGTCGTGATGGCGCGTTCCCGTCATTCTGGGCGGACCTTGCGGAACCTGAGTCAATGACGAAATTCCGAGTCGTGCATGTCCTACCACGCCGGCAGCGACGATTCGATCGCTTTGTTGTACAACAGTCATCCCGACATGGCTAGTTCTGTCCCTTCCGTCTCGATCTGCGTTCCCACCTTTAACTATTGTCGATATCTTCCCTATGCCCTGGACTCTGCCCTGGCCCAGAGTTGGAAGGACATTGAAGTTCTGGTTGTAGATGACAGATCTGAAGACGCAAGCGTCGCTCTTGTCGAGGAATACGTCAAACGAGACGCTCGAGTCGTACTGCACCAGAATCCGCAGCGTCTCGGACTTACGCAGAATTTCAATCGGTGCCTTCGCCTGGCGCGTGGAAACTATGTCAAATTCCTCTGTGCGGACGTTGTGCTCGATGAACAGTGTGTGGAGAGGATGGTTGTGGCATTTGAAGCCGAGCCTCATGCTGCTTTGGTCGGATGCAGGCGTTATTTCTTTAACGACGAAAAGCTGGTCATCGGAAAGCGCGGGTACGGTCGAAAAAACCAGATTGTAAGTGGACAGCGCGCCATCCAAAAGTGCTACTTCTCTGGAAACCTGATCGGGGAACCCACCGCAGTGCTGTTTCGAAAGAGCGATGTCGGTGCAGGGTTCAAAGAAGAGTACTTTCAGGCGTTGGATATGGATCTGTGGTTCAGGCTGCTCGAAAAAGGCAGTTTTGTTTTTCTCGCGGATACCCTTTGCGGGGTAAGGGAACACGGTTCGAGGGGTACTGCGAACAATGTGCGCGCGGGAAGGATCACTGCTGATAAAGTACGATTGTTCGAGCAGTACGCGAACCGGCCCTATTTGCGTGGCTCAATAACCGAGCGCGTTCGCTGGGATGCCCGGTTGGCTTCCAGCGTGACGAGACAGGTCGCCGCCGGAGCGGGCGAAAGCGCAAAGGCCGTGGAAAAGGCATTCTATTTTCCGCGGTTTTCGTCTTCAGTCCTGATTCCGCTTGCTGCCGTCCTGACCAAATTCCGTCGCAGGACTGGAATTATCTAGCGGGCCGAATCCGCCCTGACTCCCTCCGCCCCAAACCCGCAATCAGCCTATGCGTATCTCGATTATCACCGTCTGCCTCAACTCGGCAGACACTATCCGAGACGCCCGCGAATCAGTTGGACGGCAGACATATCAAGAGGTCGAGCACGTTGTCGTCGATGGGGTATCGACCGACGGCACGCAGGACATAGTGAGAGGCTTTAGGCCCAAGGTGGCGCGCTTGATTTCCGAGCCCGATCGCGGGCTTTACGATGCCATGAACAAGGGGATAGCCAGCGCTACCGGCGACATCATCGGCTACCTCAACAGCGACGATGTCTATGCCGACAGCGACGTGCTTCAGAAAGTGGCCCGTGTATTCGCCGATGGCAACGTGGACGCCTGCTATGGTGATCTGGTGTACGTACAGCAAGACGACATGTCGCGCATGGTGCGCAATTGGCGCTCGCGCCCGTATTCGCCGGGCCTGGTCGAACGATCTTGATGTCGCTCCTATCCGACCTCACCCGGCTGGCAGGACAGCCAATTTGGCGATGAGCGATCCAAAAATATCGGCGGTTCACCGTGAACAGGCGGCCAAACGGGCGATGTTCTTCGACCCCCGCTCGGCCGCATCCATGGGCCACGGGGCTGCCCGCGGCAATGCCCGAGCGGCCATTCCGGCGGCACGGATTTGATTTACACTTACGCAATCTAACTGCGGATATGTAAAAAATGATTCCGCGCCTTGCGCAAGCCACCCTCCACAGACTCGCGCGCGGCTTCCGGGCGGTCGTGATCCTCGGCCCCCGGCAGTCCGGCAAGACCACCCTTGCGCGGGCGGCCTTCCCGGAAAAGCCTTATGTCTCGCTGGAGGCGTCCCATGAACGGATTTTCGCGGCCACCGATCCGCGTGGTTTCCTTGCGCGATTCCCGGACGGCGCGATCCTGGACGAAATCCAGCATCTGCCGGAATTGTTCTCCTACCTCCAGGTCGAGATGGACGCGGACCGCCGCCGCGGACGCTTTGTGCTTACCGGCTCGCAGAATTTTTCGATGGTCTCGTCAATTTCCCAGAGCCTCGCCGGCCGCGCCGCGATCGTGCAGTTATTGCCTCTGTCGATCCGCGAACTGAAGGGGGCGCGGATCGAAACCGGTAATTTGAACGAACTACTGTACAAGGGGCCTTTCCTGCCCTCTATGATCAGCCGGTGACGCCCCAGGACTGGTATGCAAGCTACGTGACGACCTACCTGGAGCGGGACGTGCGCCAGATCGCGAATGTCCACGACCTGCTGCAGTTCCAGCGCTTTGTCGGCTTGTGTGCCGCTCG
>JANMYN010000788.1:0-1742 GCA_031382195.1 Betaproteobacteria bacterium | reverse complement strand
GCGCAGGCGATCGCCGTCGATGCCGCCATCGATCACGACATGCGCGACGTGGATGCCCTGCGGACCGTATTCGCGCGCCATGCTCTGCGCCAGCATGCGCAGGCCCGCCTTGGCCGCCGCAAAGTGCGCGAATCCGGGCTTGCCGCGCATGCTGCCTGAAGCGCCGGTAAACAACACCGTGCCACGACCCAGCGGAACCAACCGGCGCGCCGCTTCGCGCCCCACCAGGAAGCCGCCGAAGCAGCCGATGCGCCAGAATTCCTCGAAGGCTTGCGCGGTTAATTCGCGAAAGTCGATTTTCTGATTGTTGCCGGCGTTGTACGCAACGAGGTCAAGCGTGTCCAGTCCGGCGCCGGGCGACATGGCGCGATCGAACAGGCGAATGACGTCCGCTTCTCGCGTCGTGTCCATTACCACCGGTTCCGCGCTGCCGCCTTTCGACACGACGGTGTGCGCGACCTGTTCGATCTTGTCGGCACTTCGCCCCGCGACGAACACGTGGTAACCGCCTTCGGCAAAACGGCGGCACAGCGCCGCGCCGAGACCACGTTCCGCGCCGACACCGACTACGATTGCGACTGGTTTGCCCATTGCGGCTCCTCGCATGCGAGAAAAAATAGAGTACTGCGAATGATGCTCCGGCGGCGGGATCGCGGTCGTCCCGATTCGCTGGAATCGTAATACAGGCGCTTGCATGATGCCAGTGACTGATCCCGCCGGACGTGTTGCGCGGGACCTGGGGTAAACTGGGCTGCAAGCGGAATAGTCAACGGTCATTCATAACAAATGGTGAAACTGACAGACCTTCTCGGCATCGAACTGCCGATCATCCAGGCGCCGATGGCGGGCGCGCAGGCGAGCGCCATGGCGATCGCGGTTTCGAACGCTGGCGGTCTGGGTTCCCTGCCTTGCGCCATGCTCACCGCCGACGGCTTGCGCAAGGAGCTGGAGGTGATGAAGGCGCAGACAAGCAAGCCCTTCAACGTTAATTTTTTCTGCCACGCGGCGCCCGTTGTCGATGCCGGACGCGAATCTGCGTGGCGCTCGGCGCTCGCGCCTTACTACAAGCAATACGGAATCGATCCCGCGGGGATCCCGGCGGGGCCGGGGCGTACCCCGTTCAGCACCGAGTTTGCCGACGTGCTGGAGCAATATCGGCCGGCGGTGGTGAGTTTTCATTTCGGCCTGCCACCCGCGGCTCTGCTGGCGCGGGTGAAAACCTGGCGCTCGAAAATATTCTGTTCCGCGACGACGGTCGAAGAAGCGCTCTGGCTGGAAGCACATGGCGTCGACGTAGTCATTGCGCAGGGTATCGAGGCGGGCGGACATCGCGGCATTTTTCTCTCGGGTGACCTGACCACGCAGATTGGCACGTTCGCGCTGTTGCCGCAGGTCGTGCGCGCCGTGAACGTGCCGGTGATCGCGGCCGGCGGCATCGCCGACGCCAAAGGCGTAGCTGCTGTTCTGGCGCTGGGCGCGGCCGGCGCCCAGATCGGCACCGCTTACCTGTTGTGTCCGGAAGCTACCATCACAGCGGTGCATCGCAAGGCGCTGAAGAGCGAAGCCGCGCGCCATACCGCGCTGACCAACCTTTTCACCGGCAGGCCGGCGCGCGGCATCATGAACAAAGTGATGAGGGAGCTCGGCCCGATCAGCGACTTGCCGCCCGCATTCCCGCTGGCCACTTCGGCCATCGTTCCCCTGCGCGCAAAGGCCGAGGCCGAAGGTTCGGGCGATTTTTC
>JANMYN010000404.1:0-3953 GCA_031382195.1 Betaproteobacteria bacterium | reverse complement strand
GTAGCATTGCATGAGCTGGCGATATACGCTCTCGGCCAGATCGTCCATGTCGAGAACGCGGTGAAGATAGTCCACAGCGCGCTCGGTATCGCCGGCCTGTTGCCAGAAGCGCGCGATGTCGCTCGCGGTGCGCACATAGCGGTTACGCAGGCGCTGGCGCAGCGTCTGACTCCATGGTTCATCCGTTTCGTTGCCGAGAAATGGACCCCGATAGAGTTCGAGAAGCCGGTCGCCGAGCGCGGCGACGGCGGATCTGTCGACGCTATCGCGCCTGACGCGCCAGGATTGGTCGATCAGAGCTGTGAGCTGTTCGAGTGCCCACGTGTCGGTCCATATATAGCGTCCATCGAGAGATAGCTTGCCTTCCGAAAGAACAAGTGCGCGATCCTCTCCCAGAAGCTTGCGCAACCGGTGCAACGTAGAGTTGAACGAGCGGTGCGCCGAGTCACCGTCGATGCGAGGCCAGAGCGCTTCGGTAATGTGGGTCTCGCTGACTTCCCGACCCCCATGTGCGATGAGCATCCTGAGCAGATCCAGAGGGCGTTTCTGTCCCTTGCCCGACGACACGATCGGCACATTGCTACGCAGAAGCCGAAAGGGGCCCAGCGTGTGAACCTTGTAGGGCCACGGCCATCCCGATAGGGCCGAGCGCGACGAATCCAGCGTGAGGCCGCAGCGGCGAATGATTTCCGCAGCGTAGTCGGGCTCGATTTGGGCTTCGAGCGCGCGACTCATCAGGCGCGCGAGGGGATCGGGACGCCATAACGTAAACGTCACAAAATTGCGCGGCTTGCCGACTGCGAGCGCCTGGCGCAGTGCCAGCAGTCCCGAGCGGCGGCGCCGGTTGTCTTCGAGCGCAATCCGCGCGTAGCTCATCAGACCCGTATATTCGAGCAGGTGATTCTTGATCGGCCGCCCGAGATCGTACGCTTGCTGGAATTGCGCCATGGCGTTGGTTCTCTCGCCGCCCTCGTAGAGAACCTCGGCTGCAGCCAGGCGGCACAGCACTTCGAAGTAAGGGCAGCCTACCTCGATCGCAGTCCTGAGCGCGAGCTTTTGCTGCTGGAACGCGCGCAGGTTGTCCTGCGAGAGCATCGCATGCCACGTCGCGAAGAGATGGAAAAGGCAGAGATCGAATCGCGCTGCCGTCCGCGGCAACTTTGCGAATTCGTCCAGCATCGCTTCTGCGGCGTCGAGATCACCGCAGGTCAACATACCGCCCGCACCGAATGCCAGCAATTGATGGGAGGTGACGTTTACCCCCGCGGCCCGCTCTAACTCAAGCCCTTCCCGTACCGACCGCAGGCATTCGTCATGCTGGGCCGTGAGCATGAAGTACATGACTTCGGCCAGCCTCATCATGCTCAACGCGAACGGCGAGACCTCATGGTGGGAGGCCAGGCGTCGCATACCTTCAATGACCACCCATGCTTTCGGATAGTGCCCTCCCCAGATGATTGCGATCGCGACGCGAGGCTGCACCAGCATGCGCACATCCGGGTCGTCTTGGGCCACCGATGCCGTGTGGGCGTGCTCGACCCACATCTCAAGGTCGGGATGGTGCGGCTGCCGGACGACCATCGAGGCCAGAAGGCTCGTTTCAAGACGGGTGCCCATCGGCCGCGACAGCATTTCCGGGTGCGTGCGGAGCAACTCGTCCATGATCGGAATCCATCGATCGAGCAACGTGAAATCATCGAGCTCGTACAGTATCGAGTCCATCGCGCCAGAACAGCTCAGCATGAGCCCGATTACATCCTTATCCTTCTGCGCGCGGAACAATTCAAATGCCTGCTCATGCAGGATGCGACCCTCACGAGGCGACGCGTGCATGCGGGCCACGGCGATCCAGTACAGCGTCCATGGGTGCTGCTGCTGCACTTCCTTAGGCAAGGCCACGACCCACTGCGCGAGCGTCTCCGCCATGCCCCGGTTGAGCATCGCCTCGGCATGGGCGCGGATCACCTCGACCATGTGCTCCCAGTCGTTGACCTCGCGCAGCAGAGAAACGCATTCGCCGACGAGCCCCGCTGCTTCTAGCAGGACTGCCGCCTTTCGTTGCAATCCGATCCGGTTTTCCTTGTCGAAGGCTTCGGCAACGCGCGAGAGCAGGAACTCGCGCAGCAGCGGGTGGTACTGGTAAACCGGCTCCGGTTTAGCCTGTTTGAGCGTCACAAAATAGTTTTCGCGATACATCCGGGCCAGAATCGTTCCCGCATCGGCTTCACCGGTCAGACTGCGGGCCATTTCTGCCGTCATCTGAGGCAGGTAGGCCGTATTGAGCAAAAATGTCTGCGTCCGGGAATCAGACTTCTCGAATATCTCTCCCGCCAGATAATCGAATACCAGTTGTGGGGTAGAGAGCTCCGGCACTTGCGCGATCGAGTCGCGACCGGAGACCTGTTCCAGCGTCAGGATCAAACCGGCTGCCCAGCCTTGGGTCTTTTCATAGAGCTCGGTGAGCGTCTGGTCTGACAGATGATGACCGCGCTGGCGGACAATTGCATTGCTTTCTTCCTGAGTCAGCCGCAAATCTTCCCAACCAAGCACTTCTATCGCTTGGTTGGCGCGTAACCTCGCCATGATCGGGGGAGGGTCGCTTCGGCTGATGAGGACGGCAACACAGTCGGCGGGTACCTCAGAGAGCGCAATGCGAATTGCCTCATGGAATAACGACTGTGCAGAGACTTCATGGTAGCCATCGAGCACTATCGCAAAGGGCTTACCGAGATGCGAGTACAGTGTCTGGAAATAACGGCGTGCGAATGCTGAAATAGCGGCATGATATTCCGGCGTAAGTTGTGGTAGGCGGAGTTGCGGCTTCCGGCGCAGTTCACTGGCCGCCAAGCCGAGGTAATAAAAGAACGATGCAACATCCGCGTCGCCTTCGTCGACCTGATACCAAAGCGATTGCTGTTTACGGCGTTCAAGGTAGCTGGCAACGAGCGTCGTCTTCCCGCACCCGGGTGGACCCGTCACCCAGATCACGGATTTTTGAGTGGCATCCAGCATTGCGAAGAGGCGATCCCGAGGCAGGATACCGGCAAAGCTTGGACGCGTAGTCTTGGCGAGGGAAACCAACCTTGTGC
Organism: Betaproteobacteria bacterium; assembly: GCA_031382195.1. Taxonomy (GTDB): domain Bacteria; phylum Pseudomonadota; class Gammaproteobacteria; order Burkholderiales; family JACQAP01; genus JACQAP01. The sequence continues at coordinate 864 of JANMYN010000404.1, read as the reverse complement.
TCATGCTCACGCGTCCCCTTTAAGATTCTTACGATCCGCCGATGCTCGCGAAATTCTGGCCGATGCTTACGAGCGTTTCGAGGCAATCATACTATGCGGTTGATCGGGTACGGAAGGCCGGATTGAGGGGGCTCTCTGTGCTCTGCAAAAACGCCCTGTAGGCGTGGCCTGAGCAGGCATTCGCACCAGATTTTTCGGTAATGGTAGTCGCCGCGGACTCGCTCCACCGCCAAATAAGAACGCGCCTCGTGCGGCGTTTTTATTTGGCGCAGAGGGTGGCTGGACGAACTCACTGGTTCGACCAAGCGAGCAGTGCTCGCTTGCGACGCCGACACGCTCAGGCGTGTCGGCGGTCCCGAAGCGCATGCGCTGCGGCCGTCGGATTTTCTCCAGGTCCGTGGCAGCGCAACGGGGCCTTGTTAATTGACATGGGGGTGCGCATAGCCATGGACGACTTTCGGACCGGCTACTCCTCGCGCTCCTATCTGAAGCGTTTTCCGATCGACATCTTGAAGATCGATAAATCGTTCACTTGTTGAGCAAGCCCCGCAAGCGGACCAGGTCGCCCGATTTCTTACCGGCGTGCATGAAACTGGGAAAAGTGGCCTGAAATAACAGTCCGTCCCACAAAAAAACGTTCTTTGTAAGAAAAGCCTAACAACAATTGTAGAGCCAGACGTACAGCATATTTGGCTCGCGGCTGATTCAGTTTGCTCCCGACTTGGCGTCCAATGTCGCCAACGAGAGACACTGTCGTTGGGTACAGACCAGACCCTTCGCAACTCTCAATGCAAACAAATCTGAGGGTTGCACAGCAGCGCTCTCGACGCCATGAGAGACAACTATTGATCTGTCCCTAATTCA
>JANMYN010000394.1:0-2807 GCA_031382195.1 Betaproteobacteria bacterium | reverse complement strand
CCTTGCCGGCCAGCCATTCGGTCAGGACTTCAAGGCTCAGCAGCTTCTTGGTATTGCGCGGATCTTTCCATTTCTGGTCTGCAATAATTATCAACGGATGAAAATCGCTGCTGCGTAGTGTGCGGCGCAGTGCGACCAGTTTCTCGGCTGCATCCTGAGGCACCAGCTTGTCGGCGACCAGATCGGCGAGCAACTGCTCGAGCGTGAGCTTCTTATCGGGCTGCCGCAGGGTTTTCGCGGGTACAGCCGGTGGCGCGTTCGACACCGGGGGTTGCTTTTTTGTGTCGGCTTTAGTCGCTGGAGTGGGCGTATTGGCAGGCATGATTTTTCGCGGTGTCTGACCGCACTATAAACCGGAGGACTGTCGCCTCCAATCCGGGGCGGGCCGATTGATCGTGGATGCGCGGGCCGACGTTTTAGCTTGCCGCCTCAGAATAGTGCACAGAACGACGAGAATGCACCATAGTAGCACTTGTCAGGCTTCCCGGCCGGGTGCAGATATTTCTGAAAATTATAAAAGACAGACACTTATTAGTGTAGGAACGGGGCTTGCGTCCTCCAACCGAATTTTGCGTGATCGCGATAATAAAAAGGGGAGAAGTCATGGAAAATCTAAAAATCAGCAGTGACGCACTATTCATCTTGCTGGGAGCCATCATGGTCCTGGCGATGCACGCGGGATTCGCCTTCCTCGAACTTGGCACGGTGCGTAGAAAGAATCAAGTCAACGCCCTGGTCAAGATTCTGGTGGATTTTTCAGTTTCGACGATCGCGTATTTCTTCATTGGCTATACGATCGCTTACGGCGTGAATTTCTTCACCACCGCAGACAAGCTTGCTGCGCAGAGTGGTTATCAGCTCGTAAAGTTCTTTTTCCTGCTGACGTTTGCGGCCGCAATTCCCGCGATCGTATCGGGCGGCATCGCGGAACGTGCGAAATTCAGTACGCAACTGGCGGCGACTTTCCTGTTGGTGGGTTTCCTCTATCCATTCTTTGAGGGTATTTCCTGGAACGGAAATTACGGAATCCAGAACTGGCTTGAAATCACCTTTGGTTCGCCTTTCCATGATTTCGCAGGCTCCATCGTCGTTCACGCCGTGGGCGGATGGGTCGGCCTCGTTGCAGTACTGTTGCTCGGGGCACGGCGTGGCCGTTACAACAAGGAAGGCGGGGTCGCCGCGCACCCGCCTTCCAGCATTCCCTTTCTGGCGCTCGGCGCATGGATTCTTACGGTCGGTTGGTTTGGTTTCAATGTCATGTCCGCCCAGTCCATCGACAAGATCAGCGGTCTTGTAGCAGTCAATTCGCTGATGGCAATGGCCGGCGGGACCATTGGCGCGCTGATCGCCGGTCGCAACGACCCGGGCTTTGTCCATAATGGCCCCCTCGCGGGACTGGTGGCGATCTGCGCCGGGTCGGATCTCATGCACCCGCTGGGCGGGCTGGCGACCGGACTCATCGCCGGAGTGCTGTTCGTGTTCATGTTTACCGTAACCCAGAATCGCTGGAAGATCGACGATGTCCTTGGTGTGTGGCCTCTGCACGGACTGTGCGGAGCATGGGGAGGGATCGCCGCGGGCATTTTCGGCCTGAAGGCGTTTGGCGGACTCGGGGGCGTTAGTTTGATGTCGCAGACTATCGGCACGCTGCTCGGGATTGCCGTTGCCGTGAGCGGGGCAATCATTGTGTACGGCGCGCTGAAGGCAGCGGTTGGCATACGCCTCGACGCCGAGCAGGAATTCATGGGGGCCGATCTGAGCATTCACAAGATTTCTGCGACGGCGGAAAAGGAAGTCAATTGGTAGCCTGACTCAGGTGCATCTCAACCCGCGGGAGGCGGCGTGACAACGCCGCTTTTTTTTGGAGCGAACGCACCTACCCGGGGGCGACCGGTCCAACGCCGGAAGCTTCCGTCATAATGCCGTCATTGTGCCTGGTGAAAATACTTGGATAACCTGGATCTCTCGAAACTGAAAATAGACCGCACGAAATCGGTGGCCGCTCGGTCGCGTGCGGGCACCCGCTGGAAGCGGTTGCTGTTGCCGGTATCGTTGGTGGTAGCTGCGCTCGCGGCGGCCGCTGTCGTCTACTACCGGGCGGCCGCCGCTCCGTCGGAAGTAGAAACGGTTGCCGTGACCATGGCCTATCCGTCGCAAAGCTTCACCGTGCTGAATGCCACCGGTTATGTCGTTGCCCAACGCAAGGCAGCGGTTGCTTCGAAAGCGACCGGCCGTCTGATCTGGCTGGGCGTGCAGGAGGGCAGTCGCGTGAAGAAAGACGATGTCATCGCACGGCTGGAAGACCTCGATGTCAAGGCTACGCGCGAGCAGGCGGCTGCTAACGTGCAAGTAGCGCGCGCCAATCTGACGCAGGGACAGGCGGAGTTGAAGGACGCGGAGACGGCGTTGAAGCGCTCCCAGGGACTGTTGGCGGAGGGTTTTGTGTCACAGGCCTCGCACGACGTCGCCGTGGCGCGTTACAACAAATCCACGGCCCAGATCGCCAGCCTGCAAGCCTCGATTGCCGCCGCGGTGGCAAATCTGCGCGGCGCCCAGGTAGCGGTTGAGCAAACGCTCATCCGTGCACCTTTCGATGGCGTCGTCTTGACGAAAGCCGCAAATGTCGGGGATATCGTCACGCCTTTTTCGTCGGCGCTCGACAGCAAAGGTGCGGTCGTCACCATGGCCGACATGACGACCCTCGAAGTCGAGGCCGATGTATCCGAGTCCAATCTTTCCAAGGTGCGAATCGGCCAGCCCGTGGAGATTCAGCTCGACGCGCTGCCCGAGCAACGCTTTCGCGGCGA
>JANMYN010000316.1:0-2962 GCA_031382195.1 Betaproteobacteria bacterium | reverse complement strand
TCGGCTGCGATCGCCAGTGGACCCAACATCGACACGACGGCCATCAGTGCGGCAATCGCCGTGAGCCTTGCCGATTTCATTTTCATCTCAAGCCTGCCATGTTCATTTTCGATATTGCCGTGGCCAGACGGCAGATTTTTTTCAAACGCGAGAAGCGGCCGCGGCCTGGGGGCTTCGCTTACGCTCGGGCAGTTCTCTCGCCACTGGCGGAATTGCGTTTCGACCCGAGGCAGGCTACACAAGCTGGCGTAGCAGTGCCACACCAGGCGCCACGCGGATACCGTCGGCTGTCTCGAAGTCCTTTTTTCCGACCGCGCTGATCTGCCATGCGGGTACCGACGGGAAGCGCTGGCGCAGATAGCGCAGCGAGGACGACGCCTCCGCATCGTCCCACTTGCACTCGACGAAACCGATTGCCTTGCCCTGGTCGGTCAGGACAAAGTCAACCTCACGTCCGTCGATGTCGCGGAAGTAGCGCAGTTCGACGGCACGCCCCTGTGTGTCCACCTGGTAGTGCGCCCATTTGAGCAGATGCGATGCAACCATGTTCTCGAATCGGGCAGCAGGGTCGACGACGACGGTCCAGTCAAAATGATAGTGCTTCTGTTCTTTTTTCACCGCGCGCAAGCGGGGCGCGCCGAACGGCGGCACGCGGAAGATTGCATACAACCGTTCCAGCACGTCCAGCCATCTGGAAACCGTCGGGTGACTGACTTGCAGATCCTCTCGCAGGGCGTTGATGGAGAGAGGGCTGCCGACCCGGGCCGGGAGCGCGTTTGCCAGCAACTCGAGCTTGGATAGCTCGCTGATCGACTCCAGGCTGGTCACCTCCTCGCGCACCATTCGTTCGCGATAGGCCAGGGACCAGCGCCGTGCCTGGGTGTCGCTGCCTCCGAGGAAGGGTTCAGGGAACCCCGATAGCTGCAGAAGCGCCGCGAGGTGCTCGCGGGTGCTGCCGCCCACCTCGGCCAGCGACAGCGGATGGAGCCGCAGGTAATAGTAGCGTCCCTGCAGCGAATCACCACCGAAGCGGTAGAAATCCAGGCGCGCGCTCCCAGTCACGAGGATGCGCTTGCGCGCGCCAGCCGCGTCGTACAAGCCCTTGAGGTAGTTGCGCCAGGCGCGGTATTTGTGGATCTCGTCGAAAAACCACGCTTCCGTGGGCGGCAGCTCGCCGCGCAGGATCGCATTGCGGTGAACCGGAATGTCGAAGCTGAGGTAGGCAGCCGGATCACTGATGATCATTTTGCCGAGCTGCGTCTTGCCCACCTGCCTCGGACCACCGACGAAGACCATCTTTCGGGAGAGATCGTGCTCGACAGCGGACTGGAGATAGCGCCTGAGAACTGCCATGTGCCAACCATCCGGATGGAATCCGGGCAATTTTACCCCCACCTGAAATTACTCGCGAGTAATTTCAGCCCTGCATAAAATTCCCCGGCCGCGTCAGCCGGTGCGCCGTCGTCCCGCTTTGTTTCCGCCTTATTGCTGCTGTTGTTGCACTTGTGATGCCGGCTCGAACGTGACGTCGGTATCCGGCTGCCGGCGAAGATCGAGCGTGAGCGGATATTCGCGCGCGGGGTTCTCCCGCCTGACCGACATCTGTCCCGGCGTATGGCCCTGGGCCATGAAGCGTGATACGCGCCGCGCTTCGGCCTCGTTGGCATTGACAGGCACGCTCGCGTAGCTGCGCCCGCCCGGGTGGGAAACGTGATATGTGCAGGCGCCGACAGCGCGGCTGTTCCAGGTGTCGACAACGTCGAATTTCAGCGGCGCTTGCACGCCGATGGACGGATGCAACGCGGAAGGCGGCGCCCAGGCTTTATAGCGCACACCCGCGACATATTCGCCGCGGACACCGGTGGCGGCCATCGGCAGCATGCGTCCGTTGCAGGCGATGAGGTAACGCTCGCCGTTCATGTGCGTAGCGCGAACCTGCATGCGCTCGACCGAAGAATCGACATAGCGTGACATGCCGCCGCCGGCAACCTCTTCGCCGAGCACGTGCCACGGTTCCAGTGCCTGGCGCAGTTCGATCTGCATGCCGTCGCACGACAGCGTACCGTAATGCGGAAAGCGGAATTCGAAGAACGGCGCGAACCAGTCCATCTGGAACGCATAGCCGGCGTTACGCAGATCGTTCACCACATCGCGCAGGTCTTCGGAGATGAAGTGCGGCAGCATGAAGCGATCGTGCAGGCTGGTATCCCAGCGGATGAGGCGGCCGTCGTAGGGCGTTTTCCAGAAGCGTGCAATCAGCGCACGCAGCAACAGCATCTGCGTGAGGCTCATCTGCCAGTGCGGCGGCATTTCGAATGCCCGGAACTCCAGCAGGCCGAGCCGGCCCATCGGGCCATCCGGGTTGTAAAGTTTGTCGATGGAAAATTCGGCGCGATGCGTATTGCCCGTCATATCGACCAGCAGATTGCGCAGGAGCCGATCGACAAGCCATGGTTGCGCGACCTCCTCGCCAGGCTGGTTGCGCTCTTGCATCTGCTGGAAGGCGATCTCCAGTTCGTACAGACTGTCGTCGCGCGCTTCGTCCACGCGCGGAGCCTGGCTGGTTGGGCCGATGAACATGCCGGAGAACAGATAGGACAGCGCCGGATGATTCTGCCAATAGGTGATCAGGCTCCGGAGCAGATCGGGACGCCGCAGCAGCGGACTGTCGGCCGGGGTCGCACCGCCTATGGTGACATGGTTGCCGCCGCCGGTTCCGGTATGGCGCCCGTCGAGCATGAATTTCTCCGTGCCCAGGCGCGTCAGGCGTGCCTGTTCGTAGAGAACGCGCGTGTTGTTGCTCAACTCCTCCCAGCTTGAAGCCGGATGGATATTGACCTCGATCACACCGGGATCGGGCGTGATCCCGAAACGCCGGATGCGCGGATCGAAAGGCGGCGCATAGCCTTCGATCGCAATGGGCAGCTTCAACTCCGCGGCAACGGCTTCCACGACGCCGACC
>JANMYN010000309.1:0-7137 GCA_031382195.1 Betaproteobacteria bacterium | reverse complement strand
CGAGTACTACATGCCCGATGTGCAGCGCATCGGCGGGGTCACCGGATGGATGCGGGCGGCGGCCATCGCACAGGTTCACAACCTCGACATGTCCAGCCACCTGTTCCCGGAATTCAGCGCGCACCTGCTGGCGGTGACGCCGACTTGCCACTGGCTGGAGTATATGGACTGGGCCAATGCCCTCCTGCAGCAGCCGTTCGAGGTCAAGAACGGCTATTTGCCCGTTCCCGACCGCCCGGGCGTGGGCATCGCTTGGAACGAGGAGGCGGTCAGGAAGTACCTCGCCCAGTAAGGGTAAGGGGTCGCTGCGCCGCAACATTCGAACATTTCCTTTCCGGGAAATGGGGCATTCACTGAATTTGTCCCTGACGAAAATGATTGCATCGACGCAGAAGCCGCCTTCGGGATGGTGGCATGATGTTTGCCATTTTCGCGCAGCGGAAAATTTTGCGCATCTGACACTTGTATCCACTGCGATGCGAGGCGTAGTCTAACAAACATATACTCCAGTGTGCACCCGAAGAAGACACGCAAACAGATCTGAAGCCCAAACAGACGGAGGAGGAGAGATGACGACGAAGCGATTCACCCTTTTGGCAATTTTGCCTGCGGCGTTCTGGTTGGTATCCGGGCTGGCCACCGCAGACGATTCGAAGAAAACTCGTGTTGGCACCTGCAAAGATGCCAAGAGCCAGATGGAGTACTTCTGCAATCCCGCCAACGCCGCAAGCGACAGCATGGTCGCGATCGGAACCGCCTGTACCAACGCCAAGAATAATGTCAAAGAGGCTTGCGAAGGCGTCGTTGAGCCCGACAAGACCTACGAATTCGACGACAAGAAGAAATAGGTGTCCCGGTCAAAGCGCAATTTGAACTGCGCTGCCGAACGTTCTGCCACGCAATGGAGGAGCAGGTGAAAGCACATTCCTTGATTGGCGCATTAGTTCTGGGACTTGCCGCGACCGCCGGTTTTGCGGCGGAGACCGACACACGAGGCGGCACGTGCGCGGATGCGAAGAAACAGCACGAGTACTACTGTGAAGGCAAGAATGATCCAAACGACCAGTTCACCACGACGAACATCGCGTGTAACAACGCCAAGAGGAATATGGCCGCGGCCTGCGAAGGCAAGGTCGTGCCGGATGCCGAGTACACGTTCGAAAAGAAGTGAAGCGGCAGGTTTCGGCCGGACGCCCACTTCTGGTTTGAGTTTGCTTCAAGCAGTCGTGTCGACAAGTTCAGCGCGACTTTATTCCAACGCAACGCCCAGCAAGGAGGAGTAATGACAACTCAAAGACATATTGGCGTGCACATGAGCGACGACGAAATGAAACTCGTCGACGCCGCGGACGAAGTTGCATTTCGTTCCCCGGTCCCGACTCAGGTCGTCTCAAACGGCGAGTACAACCCCCTGCCACAGACCGAAGACCAGAAAAAGGTCGAGGGCCTGATCAAGGAACTCGCTGACGTTCAGGCCAAACGCCACAACCTCAGTCGCCGCCAGTTTCTGGCAACCAGCGCCGGCATGGCCACCGCGTTCCTGGCAATGAACAAGGTCTTCGGCCCGGTCTGGGATGTTTCAGAGGCTGAGGCGATGGACATGGAAATGTCGTCATACCGGGCCGGCCAGCTTTCCGGCCAGTTCATTTTCGATGACCAGACCCACTTCATCCGCGACGATTTCAAGCAGGAAGGCCTGCTGGGTCTGACCAAGTGGGCGGTGGGTGCGAATGTCAATCCGCACATCAATGATGCGCCAATGACGCTCGCCCGCTACAAGATGGACAACTACCTGAAGGAGATCTTCCTCGACAGCGACACCAAGATGTCGCTGCTGTCCGGCGCGCCTTTCGACGATCCGAGCTGGTGGCTGCTGTCCAACGACGCAATCCAGAACGCCTGCCGCGCGGTAAACAAGATGGCCGGCAATACGCGCATGCTGGGCCATACGATCATCACGCCCAAGTATCCGAACTGGATGGATGAAGTGGACCGCGGCATCGAGAGCCTGCATCCGGTTTCCTGGAAGTCCTACACCATCGGCGATCCGTTCGGACCTTCCAAGTACGCATGGCGCCTGGATGACGAAAAGCTGATGTACCCGTTCTACGAGAAGGCGATCAAGTCGGGCATCAACACCATCTGCATTCACAAGGGCCTGATGCCGCGTGACTACGAAAAGGCCTTCGCCGGCACCTGGGAAAGCGCGACGGTACGGGACTTGGGCAAGGCCGCCAAGGACTGGCCGGGCATGAACTTCGTCATCTACCACTCGGCGCTGCGTCCATGGTTGGCGGATCAGCCGGATGCCGATCTGCAGAAGTTCCTCGACACCGGTTACGTCGAGTGGGCGACCGATCTCGCCCGCATTCCGGAGAAATTCGGCGTGAACAACGTGTACGCGGAAATCGGCAGCACGTTCGCGAGCACGGCGGTCACCAATCCCCGTTTCTGCGCCGCGTTCATCGGTCAACTGGTCAACATGATGGGGCCGGAGCGCGTGGTCTGGGGTACCGACTCGGTGTGGTACGGCAGCCCGCAATGGCAGATCGAAGCCATGCGCAGGCTGGAAATCCCGGACGACATCATGAAGAAGTTCAAGTGGAAAACCCGTCTTGGCGGTCCGAACAGCGAAGTCAAGCAGAAGATCTTCGGCTTGAACTCCGCCATCCTCTACGGCCTGGACATGAAGATCAGCGAAAACAAGCCCTTCACCCAAGACCAGATTGCCCAGATCAAGGCGGATTACATCGCCATGGGCGGCGAACGCAGCAACGCCGCTTATGGTTATGTCGCCAAGAGCAACTACACGGGCATCCCTGCAGTTTAAGCTCTCTCCCTTTGGAAGCCGGAGCTTGTCTCCGGCTTTTTTTACCCGTGAAAGTCGCGCGAACGACTACACGGGCAACGGGAAGTTGGGGTATTGTAGAAACGATGAAAGTCTGGCTGTGGATCATGTTGTTAATGTCAGTTGCCCTGGCAGTGCCGGCCGCGCAGGCGGCCGACCGTGCCACCGACAAGAAGGAATGCGCATTCGATGAGGAGCGCGAGGGCAACACTTGTTATCCGCGCTGTAAATCGCGCTACACGGGTGACGGCGAGGAATGCGTCGAAGTCTGCCCGTCGAATTCACAGGACTACGGCAACAAGTGCCTGATGGGGCCAGCCGCCGTCCTGAAGAAGTTTTATTCAAGAGGCCCCGGGCGACCCCTCGAGTAGGGTGCGTCCGGCGGGAATTCCAGATCAAGGAACGGGACCAAGAGCCCGTCCAGCAGGTTCAGGCCTGTACTGTCTGCAGAGGATTGGGGAGGGGCAAGTCCGGTTTTCATCGGGCAGTCTGCCGCTTGAATCCGCGACACCTTCCTTTGCCGAGAACGCTGGCAGTGCAGGTTTGAAAGGGACTGACGCGGCGACAAGACCGCGCCGGCAGCAGTACAAACATCACTGTTCGATGAGAGGAGACTTACGTGAGAAGAGGGATGAAACTAAAAGGACTGGCCCTTGCCTTCGTCGTTGCCGGGTTGTCCGGCGGCGTCCAGGCCGGGGTAAGCGACGCCCAGCTTTCGGCCGAGGCCGGCGCTTCCTGGCTGCATACCAACGGCAACCTGGCGGGGCATCGCTACAGCGCGCTCGACCAGATCAATGCGGGCAACGCCAAGAAGCTCAAGCTCGCCTGGATCATGTCGCCCGGCGGCAAGACCGACGCGCAGGCAACCCCGAGCTACCATGAGGGCGTGCTGTACTACCCGCAGGACAACAAGGTATTCGCGGTCGACGGCGGTACCGGCAACGTGATCTGGAAGTATGAGCACAAGCTGCCGGACGACTGGGGCGGCTACAACGTGCCGTTCTTCACCGGCAAGCACCGCGGCGTGGCCCTGGCCGGCAACAACGTCTACTTCCTGTCCAACGATGCGAAGTTGCATTCGATCGACATGAAGACCGGCAAGGCCAACTGGGTCAAGTCGTATGACGGATTCCCCTATCCGAAGGACTTCGCGAAGTCCTCAGATGCCAACGGCTTCATCACCACGGTGGGCCCGATGGCGATTCCTGGCGGCACCATCATCGTCCCGATGAACGCGACCGACACCGGCGGCCTGCAGGGTTACGTGCTCGGGGTCAGCGCGTCCACCGGCGATATGATGTGGAAGGCGCCAATGATCCCGACTCAGGGCGAACCCGGCTACGACAGCTGGCCGCCCGGAAGCCAGGAGTTCGGCGGCGCGGGTCCGTGGATCGTCGGTTCGTGGGATGCCGGCACCAAGATGTACTACACCGGCACCGCAAACGCCTACGAGTGGAACCCAAAGAACCGCGGCGGCGGCAAGATGGACAACGTCGGCGCAGCCAGCATCGTGGCGGTGAACACCGATTCGGGCAAGGTCGCATGGCGCTATGTCGGTGTTCCGGGCGACCCCTGGGACTTCGACATTCCTCAAACCCCGATGGTCATTACCATCGACGGCAAGAAGACCATCGTCCAGCCCAACAAGACCGGCTACATCCACCACCTCGATGCGATGACCGGCAAGTTCATCAAGGCCGACAAGTTCACCGACAAAGTCACCTGGATCAAGGGCTATGACAAGAACGGCCGCCCGATCGACGCGATACCACTGCCCGCTGAAGGCGGCGATCCGGTCGAAGTCTTTCCCTCGTTGCTGGGTGGGGTGAACATGTATCCGAATGCCTACAATCCGAAGACCGGCAATTTGTATCTCGCGGCATCGGAATCAAGCATGAAATACGGGTTCGAGGAAATCAAGGTGATCAGCAATGTTCGCCATTTCGGCGCCTATCAGGAATTCACCTTTGGCAACGAAACCGACAAGGCGGTGAACGCCAAGACCGGCAAGGAAGTCTGGCGCAACGAGCTGAAAGGCAAACCCGGCTACGCGGGTGGCATGCTGACGACGGCGGGGAACATCACCGTATACACCACCCAGGGTGGTGGATTCACCGTGGCCGACGCGACCAGCGGCAAGGTGCTGTACTCGGTGAACCTCGGTGTGGCGGCCAAGTCCGGCCCGATCACCTACTCCCACAACGGCAAGCAATACATCGTGCAGCCGCTTGGCGGGACGCCGGGCTTCGGCCGCGACGAGCCGTGGAAGTCTGAGTTCGGCAACATGGTTGTCGGGTTTACGCTGGAGTAACGCGCAAGTCATCGCTTTTTGATTGAAACGCGTTAATGGAGGCGCGCTGTATGGCGCCTCCATTTTTGTTCGCAGAATTATTGAGGAATCGGCATGAAATACGGGAGACTGTCTCGAGCTGCGGTCGCGTTGTCATTGCTGTGCATGGGTGCGGCACAGGCAGAGCAAAGTCTGCCTGAAGCCAATCCGTTATCCGGTGATGCGAAGGCAATCAAGTCAGGCAAAGGTTGGTTTCGCAATACCTGCACCCCCTGTCACGGGGGCCGTGCAGACGGCATGGGCGATATGGGTACCGGCGCCGATTTGCGCAAGCTCAACATCGGCTTCCGGCGCTTTGTCGAGACGGTGAAGAACGGACGCAAGGTCCAAGGCCGGGCGCAGTTCATGCCGTCATTCTCGTTTCTGGATGAAAAGACCATCTTCGAGATCGGCGCCTATCTGGAAACGCTCGCCATCGAGGGCGCCAACTGGAAGGAAGGCGTCGTCAACAAGTAGCCGCTTTGTTTCCAATCCACTGAAATTACCAGGAGCAGTTCATGCGCGCGTTTTTCACTCTCGCAATCGTGTCGGTGCTGATTCATGCAACGGCGACTCAAGCAATGGAAAAGGAACCCGCGGATTTCCGGGGCGTTCCCTGGGGTGCAGAGTTCGAGCAGTACCGCAGTGAGATGACCGTACTGCGCAACGAAGGCGACGTCGTCTATTACCGCCGCACCGGCGATATCATGAAACTGAATCAGGTCGACGCGATCAAGGTCGCGTACCGGTTCTACAAAAACCGTTTCAGCACTGGCGTGATCCAGACCTACGGCGGTGGCAATCAGAAGTCATTGCTCGAAACGCTCAAGGGACTGCACGGCGAACCGCAGCGTCCGCGCAAGCGCATTCACCAGTATTTCTGGGACGGCGAAGTCGCTTACCTCGTGCTGACCTGCGAAGTGACAAGCTATTGCGTTGTCGAATTTGCCAGCAAACCGATGATTCAGGAGGAACAGACCGATACCGGCGTCATGCCGGGTGCCGGCACCCGCAAGCGCGACGACAACTGACCGGCGCTGGAGATTTCAGACTGGCGGCGCGGGAACGCGTCCGAGCGCACCTTCTACCGCCGCGGCGATTGCAAGCAGCCGCCGGTCAGTGCCAGACGGTCCATCGAGTCCGAGGCCGACCGGAAACCCGACCGTCTTGGGCGTGCTGCCAACGGGATTTCAGATCCATCTCGTTCGGGCAACCGTTCAAATCGAGGAGAGGAATTTGAGCAACGCGTCCCGGTCAGCCTTGGACATGTTGCGGAATGCCTCGCGGGCGCCTGACGCTTCGCCGCCATGCCAGAGAATCGCCTCGGTGGTATTGCGAGCGCGCCCGTCATGGAGCATTGCCGTACTTCCGCTCACGGTCTCGGACAAGCCGAGCGCCCAAAGCGGTTGCGTGCGCCAGTCGCGCCCCCCCGCCTTGAAATCCGGCCGGTGGTCCGCGAGTTCCTCGCCCATGTCATGAAGCAGCAAGTCCGTGAAAGCGTGAAATACCTGGTCCGTGATTTGCGGCAATCCAGGCAGAGGGCCGGCCTTCATCTCGGGCACATGACACACGGCACATTGCGCTTGGGCAAACAGGCGCTCGCCGCGCGCGTAACCCGGGTCGCCGACGTTGCGGCGCGCCGGCACGGCAAGCGCCTGGGTCCAGAACTCGAGCTCCTCCCAGTTGATATCGATGAGTTCCGGCTGATTTCCGGGCGGCTGGTACGCGCAATCCTTTTGCACCGGCGGACAGTTCTCCTTGTTGAACAGCGGTGAGGTCACGCCGATGTCCCCATGGAATGCCGCCGCGATTTGTTGCTTGATGGAGGGCTGGTTCGACTTCCAGCCGAAGCGGCCCAGCGCGACGCGCTTGGCGATTGCGTCCCAGACGTAGTTCGGTCGCCCGTTCACGCCCTGCGATTTCTGCGTCTCGGCGATGGCGAGGATGTCGGCCTCGCTCA
>JANMYN010000282.1:0-4556 GCA_031382195.1 Betaproteobacteria bacterium | reverse complement strand
ACGGTGGAAGTGGTCGCGGGACGCGGCCGATTGCCGATGCCGAGCGCGGAGAGCAGGTTGCCGCCGCTTCGCGGCTTCTGGTCGGCGCTGCCGAGCCTCACCGACAGCATGCGTATCCAGCCCTGAGTTTCGGTGGCCTTGATCTGCATCCAGCCTCCCTGACGCGTCAGGATTTCCACCATCGTCTTCTCGGGAAGCGTCGCGAGCGTCGTGGCATCGAGGAAAGGCTTGTCCTTCACCTCGGTGGCTTTCAGCGTGTAGCCGGTCTCCGCTGCGTATGCAGTCGGAATCAGCAACGCCAGCAAGGCAGTCAGCCGTGCCAGTGCTTTCATATGGCGGTTTTCCTTTTGGGTTCGTACAACGCGACATCCTGCGTCCTGCCCTTTACTTTATAGAGGCCGCGCGGAACAAAGTCAAAGGCGTCCGGACACAGGCGCATGGTGTCTTCGGAAACCAGAATCCGCGCCACGCCTTTGGTAAGCCCCTCGACCCGGCTCGCCAGATTTACCGTATCGCCGATAGCGGTGTATTCGCGCCGCTGCTCTGAGCCGATCAGGCCGACGACCGCGGGTCCCGAGTGAATGCCGATGCCAACATCGAAGTCCGCATTGGGGTCGGCGAGATCCTTGCGGAATGCCTCCAGCGTATCCGCCATCTCCAGCGCGCACTGGATCGCATGCTCCGCGTGCTTCGGGTCGTCGAGCGGCGCGCCCCAAATTGCCATGATGCAGTCGCCGATGAATTTGTCGAGCGCGCCGCCGTTGCGGAAGACCACTTCGACTTGCCGGGTGAAATAGCTGTTGAGCAGGCTGACGACTTCCTGCGGGGTGCGCGACTCGGACAGCGTCGTGAAACCACGTATGTCGGAGAAGAGCAGCGTGACCTGGCGGCTTTCCCCTTCGCGCGACAGTCCGCCGTGGGCCATCAACTCCTTGACCACGTGCGGATTGACGAAGCGCGAAAACTCCCTGACCGCCTGCTCGCGCTCGCGCCGCTCTCGCAGATACTCCTGCAGTGCCGCGATGAAAAAGAAAAGCCACGCAAACAGCAGCGGGCGCAGCACCGGTAGTACCAACAGCTTGCCGATCGCCAGATGCTGGGCCAGCACGAGCAATACCGATACCGCCAGCAACACGCCGCCGATTTTCAGCGTGTGAAGTTGCACGCGGAAGCCTGCATACAGCAACGCCAGCAGCACCAACGCAAGCGCTGTCGGCCATACCACCGACACCTGGCGCAGGTAATTCCTGTTCTTCAGGTTGTCCAGCGTGGAGGCAAGGATGTCGACGCCGTCATACAACGCATTCACGGCCGTGGGCCGGATGTCGTGCAATCCGCTCGCGGTTACGCCGATGACAACGATCTTGTCCCTGAATTCGTTCGGATCGCGTTTGCGCTTCTGGCTGTTGAAATCGATGTACAGATCCGCGAAAGACAGATGTGCTCTGCCGGCCTTCCCGCCCGGCCAGCTGAGCATGATGGAGCCCAAGTCCGGGACGCCCAGGCCCAGGTCCTGTGCCACCCGTGCCGGCAGCGAGGGAATTTTCCAGCCGTAAGCATCCTGGTAGACGAAGTAACGCCGACCCACGCCGTCCGGGTCGGCGAGGAAATCGATGGTGCCCAGGCGCCAGTTTTCGGGTGTCAGCGCCTTCGGCAAGCCGACATTCAGCGTGGCGTCCTTGTCCGCCTGCGGGCCGGCGAATGCGCCGAGGGCGGCCTGCATTTGCGCGATCGGCACGCCGTAAGCGTCGCCCGCCGGATCCTGGCGAACGGTAGGGAAGAATACGTTTTGATATTGCGCCACTGTTTTGTTGAACAAATCGTCGGCGTCCAAACGAAAGATATCCGGTTCGAAGAACATGACGTCGAAGACGATGGCTCGCGGCTTTTGCGCCTCAATGCCTTGCACCAGTTCGCCATGCACGGAGCGTGGCCATGGCCAGCGGCCGGCGTAGTCGGCCAGTTGTTCGAGGCTGTGTTCGTCGGCGGCGACGACCACGATGTCCGGGTCGGGTTTAATCTTGCCAGCCTGCGCGGCCACGAAGAAATCGGAAAAGCGCGCCTCCGCGGAGCGTAGCCAGTTCAGCCAGGAAAATTCGGCGAGAGCCGCGACGATGAGCGCGGCGAGCAGCAGGATTAATGGTTTTGCGTATAAGCGTGGCACGCGCAAGAGTCTACGGAAAGACAGGGAAAAGGTGAAAGGTGAAAGGTGAAAGGTGAAAGGCGAAAGGCGAAAGCGTAAAGGGTAAAGTGAATTTCAAAAGCAACTCCCTAAGCTACTTCAAGTTTCGCTTTTCTACTTTCACCTTTTAGCTTTCACCTGCTTTTAGAGTCCCAGCCTTTGCCATATTGTGCTGGCCGGCCCGGCCTGGTTCAGCGTATAGAAATGCAGTCCGGGAGCGCCAGCCTGGAGCAGCTTGTCGCACAGCGCAGTCACCACGTCAAGCCCGAAGGCGCGGATCGACGCGGTGTCGTCGCGATACCCCTCCAGCTTGACGCGGATCCAGCGCGGAATCTCCGCGCCGCAGGCGTCCGAAAACCGCGCCAGTTGAGAAAAATTGCCGATCGGCATAATGCCCGGCACGATCGGGACGGTGATGCCGGCCGCAGTGCATTCATCAACAAAGCGAAAGTACGCGTCTGCATTATAGAAATACTGCGTGATCGCCGAATTTGCGCCGGCGTCCAACTTGCGTTTGAAGTTCTTCAGTTCGTCGGCGGCATTGCGGGTTTGCGGATGGTATTCCGGATAGCAGGCCACTTCGACATGGAACCAGTCGCCGGTTGTCTCGCGAATAAAGGCCACCAACTCGTTTGCATACCTGAGCTCGCCGCTGGACGCCAGCCCGGACGGCATATCACCGCGCAACGCTACGACGTGACGAATGCCGTTTTCACGGTAACGCGACAATGTGGCGGCGATCTCCGCCTTGGTCGAGGCCACGCAGGAAATATGCGGCGCGGCGTCCTGCCCCGTGGCGCGAATTTCCAGCACAGTATCGAGCGTGCCCTGCTGCGTGGATCCGCCTGCCCCAAACGTGACGGAAAAGAAGCGCGGCTTCAGTTGCGCGAGCTGCTTCCAGGTGGCACGCAACTTCGCCTTGCCCTCCGGGGTTTTGGGGGGGAAGAATTCGAAGCTGAATGCAGGTGAGGCGTGAGGCGTGAGGCGTGAGGCGTTCATCGCGTGGGGCACGTCAGGTTGTTGTGCGAATCGATTTGAGTAGGCCACCTATCAGACCAAAAACGCGGTCAAGCTTCTGTTGCGCTTCCTCATCGTTTTCGACGTATCCGAGTGTTTTGGCAATGGTCAGTTGGGTATCAATTTCGCTGAGCGAGCCGCGGGCCATGGAAAGATAGTGAGCAAACTCACGCTTGGTGGTACGTGCGGCACCCTCGGCAATATTGGACGGAACAGAGATTGCGGCCCGACGAATCTGGCTGGTAAGGCCGTATGTTTCCTTGGCAGGAAAGGTTTCGGTAATCCTGTAGAGATCCCCTACAAGTTCAACCGAAACCTGCCAAGCCAGGAGGTCGTGGTGTTTTCGCCTCACGCCTATCGCCTCGCGCCTCACGCGTTACTGAGCAGCAAAGCTACTCAGTAACGATAGTGATCCGCCTTATACGGTCCCTCCTTGTCGACGCCGATATAGTTGGCCTGGGTGTCCGTCAGCTCCGTCAGTTGTGCATTGAGTTTCTTCAGTTGAAGGCGCGCAACTTTTTCGTCAAGATGCTTGGGCAACGTGTAAACGCCAACCGGGTATTTCGCCGTGTTCGCGAACAATTCAATCTGCGCAATGGTCTGATTGGCGAACGACGAGCTCATGACGTAGCTCGGATGCCCGGTGCCGCACCCCAGATTCACCAGCCGGCCCTTCGCCAGGATGATGATTCGTTTTTTGTCGGGGAAAATTACGTGATCGACCTGCGGCTTTATTTCCTCCCATTCGTACTGGGATAGCGAGGCGATATCGATCTCGTTATCGAAGTGGCCGATGTTGCAGACGATGGCCTGGTCCTTCATTTTCTTCATGTGCTCGTGCGTGATTACATGAAAATTACCCGTGGCACTGACAAAAATGTCGGCCTTGTCGGCGGCGTAATCCATGGTTACCACGCGGTAGCCTTCCATCGCGGCCTGCAGCGCGCAGATCGGATCGATCTCCGTGACCCATACCTGCGCCGACAGTGCCCGCAACGCCTGCGCGGAACCTTGGCCCACGTCACCGTAGCCGCACACCACCGCAACCTTGCCCGCGATCATCACGTCGGTCGCGCGTTTGATGCCGTCCACCAGCGATTCACGGCAGCCGTAAAGGTTGTCGAATTTCGATTTGGTGACTGAGTCGTTCACGTTGATCGCCGGAAAAGCGAGCTTGCCTTCCTTGTGCATCTGATAGAGGCGATGCACGCCGGTCGTGGTCTCTTCGGTGACGCCCTTGATCTTGCTCAGACGTGTCGAATACCACTTTGGATCGTGCTTGAGCTTCGCCTGGATGGCGGCAAACAATGCTGTCTCTTCTTCGCTGCCCGGATGATTCAGCACGGTGGCGTCTGAC
>JANMYN010000255.1:0-2069 GCA_031382195.1 Betaproteobacteria bacterium | reverse complement strand
GAACTGCTGGAGACGAATCCGGCGTTATCGCGCAGCCTGCGCAACCGATCGCCGTACATCGATCCGCTTAATCACCTGCAGGTCGAATTGTTGAAGCGTTATCGTGCTGGAGAGACAGATGAACAAACCCGGCGTGCGATCTTGCTGACCCTGAATGGTATCGCCGCCGGTTTGCGCAACAGCGGCTAGCAGGCCTGTTCGACGCTAGGATTCTTTCTTATCCACTTGATCGGTACGCCAAGCATGCCAAGGTAACACCAACATTTAGCTGCAAGAGCACGTGGTTGCACGACGCGCCGCTTAGTGAGCTTTTCTGCCCATCTATCGGATTTTGTGTTTGTCCTTCTCGGCGCTCTCAGCGTCATCGCGGCAAGTTAATATTATGCAGTGGCGGGCTTGGGATCGACCGAGGGGGTGAACGCGTCGGAGTAGAACTCGTCATCGGGCAATTGGCACTGAGTCGTAAAATCCTTGTGTGCGGACTCGACAACCACCGGGGCGCCACAGGCATACACCTGATATCCGGACAGGTCTGGGAAGTCTTCCATAACCGCATGATGGACGAATCCCGAACGTCCGTGCCAGCCGTCTTCAGCAATCGCATCTGAAACCACCGGGATGAAACTGAAGTTGTCGTGGTCCTGCTGCCATTTGCGAGCAAGATCCGCCATGTACAAGTCCGCCGGACGGCGGCCTCCCCAATAAAGCACGATTTGCCGCGAGGATCCCATGTGGAATGCATGTTCGATGATGCTCTTGATCGGGGCGAATCCGGTGCCGCTGGCGACCAGGACCATCGGTTTGTCCGAATCTTCGCGCATGAAAAAAGTGCCCAGTGGCCCCTCGAACCGCAGGATGTCCTTTTCCTTCATCTTGTTGAAAACGGACTCGGTAAAGGCGCCGTTGGCCATATTGCGCACGTGCAGCTCGATATACTCGTCGTCATGCGGCGGATTGCCCATCGAATATGATCGGCGCTTGCCCTCCTTCATCAGGATGTCGATGTACTGGCCGGCAAGAAACTGAAGGCGTTCGTTTGCCGGCAACTTGAGCTTCAACACGATGACGTCTGGCGCTACCCGGTGCATTTCCTGCACGCGGCAGGGTAACTTGCGGATATCGAGTTGACCGACGCCGCCTATCTCGCGCGCTTCGATTACCAGGTCCGTAAGCGGCCTCGCCTGGCAGAACAGCGCGAATCCCGCCTTCTTTTCGAATTCGGTCAGGACGTACGGCTGCGGATTGCCATAGTCCACGCTGCCTTCGAGGATTTTGCCCTTGCACGCGCCACAGGCACCGTTTCGGCATCCGTAGGGGAGCGTAAAGCCCGCCTGCAAAGCTGCTGCAAGCACGGTCTCGCCGTCGCCGCAGGTGAAGGTATGGTTGCTGGGTTTGATCGTTACCTGACAAGACATGACGTTGAGACTCTCCCGAGGCCGACACGGGTCCGGGTTAAAATAAACGCATGAGACGATTGCTCATAATCGGCTGCGGCGATGTCGGGCTGCGCTTGGCCAAAGTCCTGAGGGGCCGCTGGCGCATTTACGCGCTTACACATTCGCCAAACCGCCATTCGACGCTGCGTGCGCAAGGCATCGTGCCGATGCCTGGAGACCTGGATCGTCCGGAAACCCTGCAACGAATTGCCGGCCTTGCCCAGGACGTCGTGCATCTCGCGCCGCCGCCAAGCTCGGGCGCTCGCGATACGCGGACCAACAATCTCATAAGGGTTCTCGGGAAGGGCGGCAGTCTACCACAGCGCCTGGTATACATCAGTACCAGCGGCATATATGGAGATTGCGGCGGCGATGTGATCGACGAAACGCGTCGAGCGCGGCCTTCGAGCGAGCGCGCGAAGCGCCGGCTCGATGCGGAAGGACAGCTGCGAGGGTGGGGCGCCGAGAACGGCGTGCTGGTCAGTATTCTTCGCGTGCCGGGAATCTATTCTGCAGGGCGGCTTCCGATTGCGCGCCTCAAAGCGGGCATGCCGTCTCTGGTGCCTGAGCGGGATCCCTATACAAACCACATCCATGCCGATGACCTGACACGTACTGTATTGGCGGCGCTGA
>JANMYN010000254.1:0-4582 GCA_031382195.1 Betaproteobacteria bacterium | reverse complement strand
GGTTTCGTTAAGGGCGCCGACCAGGTCGGTGCCGGAGTCCGTGAGCGCGAATCCGTGGCGCCGGCGTATGTGGGACAGCGTGTGCACGGTAACGCCATTCTCCTTGTGCGTTTCGACCGGCACCAGGCGCTGGAAGTCGAGCTTCTTCGGTGCCTTGAACAGCACACCCGCATGGTGCCTGTGCTGCCCCTCGTGCGTATGCACGGCCCAGGCTGCATAGCGCAGCGCCGTGTCGAGCTTGTCCGCGTTGCCGGCTTCGTCCTTCAACCAGGCGGTCACGTTGCGTGCGAACGCCAGTTCGCTGAAGCCCTCACCAAACCAGGCGGCGAGTTGAGTTTCCAGTTTGGTGCCGTCGAATCCGGCAGCCGCATCGGATTTGTAGGCATTGACGGCCTTGCGCTGCACGAACAGCCGCTTGCAGGAATACAGCGGAGCAAGTTCGAAATGACGCGCGGACAGTGCCCCAACCTCGGTTTCGATACCGAACAGGCGTGCGATGAAATCATCGAGATGGCTGGCCACAGCGATCAGGAATTCCGACTCCTGCTTCGGCGTCAGCGACGATTCGCCGACGCGCAGGGATTCCAGACGCTCACGCAACTGCGGCTCCGTCTGACCCAGAAAATCCAGAAAAGCCGTGTCTACCCTTAACAGGCCATGGCGGCGATAGAGATCCTCGAATCGCAAATTGAACTGGAGATTCAGTTGCGGCGTGCTGGGGAGGTCGACACTGATATTCATGCAGAAGGCTTCACGGCAGTGACTGAAACAAAGCCGCGAATTATAACGCCGCAGGCTCGAGATCTTATGCAAGTTGGGACTAAGGAAATAACGCCCTCAGCTTTTCTTGTCGTCTCGCCAAAGCGCCTACCCATCGCTGCGCGCAAGCGCCGCGGCGACTTTTCCAACCAGCGCGGGCCCTTCGTAGATCAGCCCGCTGTAGATCTGGACCAGGTTCGCGCCTGCGGCGATCTTTTCGCGTGCGTCCGTTCCCGACAGGATACCGCCTGCGGCGATGATCGGAAGCCGCCCGGCAAGGGCGTCAGCAAGCTGACGGACAATTTGCGTGGAGCCTGCCTTCAGCGGTGCTCCACTCAATCCACCGGTCTGGTCCGCGTCCCGCAGGCCGTCAACGCCCTCCCGTTTGATCGTGGTGTTGGTCGCAATGACCGCGTCGATGCCGTGCTCGATGAACAGCGCTGCCATGCCGGCAATTTCGGCTTGCGTCAGATCGGGAGCGATCTTGACGGCCAGGGGAACGCGTTTGCCGTGATGATCGGCGAGCTTGCGGCGTTCCGCGGTGAGCGCGCCCAGCAGGCGGTCGAGCTCTCCGGCCTGCTGGAGCCGGCGCAGGTTCGCGGTGTTGGGCGATGAAATGTTGACCGTTATGTAGCTCGCTGCCGCGTAGATCTTGCGCATGCAATACAGGTAATCTTCCGCGGCGCGCTCGAGCGGGGTATCGAAATTCTTGCCGATATTGATGCCGAGTATGCCGCGATAGCGTGCGCGCGTAACATTCATCAGCAGGCGTTCGACGCCCTCGTTGTTGAACCCCATGCGGTTGATGATCGCGCGTGCCGGCACGAGGCGGAACATTCGCGGGGTCGGATTGCCGGGCTGTGGGCGTGGCGTGACCGTCCCAATCTCGATGAAGCCGAAGCCAAGCGCGCCAAGTGCATCGATGTGTTCGCCGTTCTTGTCCAGGCCGGCGGCGAGTCCGACCGGGTTGGGGAATTCCAGCCCCATGACAGTGCGCGCGGAGGAGTGTGGTCGGCCCGCGATCAGGCCGGCCAATCCGATGCGGTGGGCGAGGTCGAGTACGCGCAGGGTGCTGCGATGCGCGTGTTCCGGTTCCAGCTGAAACAGCAATGGCCGGGCGAGGCGGTAAAGCATGGTTCAAGGCGGCGAGCGAAGGCACGCCCTGACCACGAACGCGGCGCGGAATGTCAAACCGCCTCGGGAGGCGAGGCGTCGCGGGGTAGCCGCCGCCACTGGCCGTCGATCAAGCCTTCCAGCGACTGAAAGTTGATCTTGTAGGCCATCTTGCGGCTCTGCGCGATCCAATAGCCGAGATAGAGGTAAGGCAGTCCTAGCCGCCGGCACAGGTCTACCTGCCAGACGACGTTGAAGGTACCGAGGCTGGCGCCGGCAACTTCGGGCTCGAAAAAAGTGTAGACCGATGACAGGCCGTCTTCGAGGCGATCGAGGATGCTCACCATGCGCAGCCGGCCTTCCTCGCGGAACTCGACCAGGCTCGAGCGCACGTTGCTTTGCAGGAGAAAGTGACGGTATTGCTCGCGGCTGTCGTGGTCCATGCCGCCGCCACTGTGGCGCTGCGACTGGTAACGCAGGTACAACGCATAATGCTCAGGATGATATTTGAGCTCGAGCATGCGTGCCTCCAGCCGGTCGTGGCGCGCATGAGCACGGCGCTGCGAACGATTGGCAACGAAGTCTTCGGTGACGACGCGCACCGGCACGCAGGCGCGGCAATGATCGCAGTAGGGGCGATAGGTAAAGGCGCCGCTGCGGCGAAATCCGACTTTGACGAGCTCACTGTACACTTGGCTGTCGATGGCGTGGCTCGGCGTTGCGACCTGCGAGCGCGCCAGCTTGTCGGGCAGGTAGCTGCACGGGTAGGGCGCAGTCGCATAGAACTGCAATATCGAGAAGGGCAGGTCGTTGAGCTGTGTCATCGCAGTGGCGCCAGTTGCCACGGGGCCGGGACCGATGGATAGTGTATCAATTCCCGCAGCCGGCGCGTGAAATCGGCGCGAGGTATTTCGCGCGCCCCGAAAGACGCCAGGTGGGCCGTGTTCATCTGGCAATCGACCAAACCGAAGCCCCAGCGTTCCAATTGGCGCACCAGGGTGACCAGAGCGACCTTGGAAGCATTGGTTGCGCGCATGAACATGGATTCGCCGAAGAACGCGCGGCCCAGGGCGACGCCATACAGGCCGCCGACCAGTTCCCCGTCCATCCAGGTTTCCACACTGTGCGCCATGCTGGCGCGGTGCAATCCGCAGTAAGCCTCTACCATCGGCGCGGTAATCCACGTGCCAGCCTGATCAGGCCGGGGCATGCGGCAACTCAGAATGACCTCGCGAAACGCGGTATCAGCGCGGATTTCGAAACGGGAATTGCGCAGGGTCTTGGCCAGCGATCGGGAGACCTTCAGCTCGGCCGGAAGCAGCACCATTCTCGGGTCGGGGCTCCACCAGAGTATCGGCTGGTCCCCATTGAACCAGGGAAATATGCCGCTGCTGTAGGCTTCGACCAGCCGCGCCACCGACAGGTCGCCCCCCGCGGCAAGCAGTCCGTTGGGGTCGGTCGCGGCCTGCTCGACCGGCGGAAAATGATCGTCCGCACCGAGCCAGGGGATCAACGGATGACCGGCCGACGGCTGGTGCTCGCCAAGTTCAGAAGAACTTGTCTGGATTCTTGCTGATCAGCCCGCACGCCACGCGCGCTCCGGAATTGCCGGACGGCGGGGTCTTGAGGTCGTCGGCGCCGGCATGCACGATCACGGCGCGGCCGACAATGCTGCTCGATTCAATGCCGAGCGAAATGCCACCGACTTCGATCGACATCTGCGCGTAGCCGTTGGCGTCGGCCGTCAGATTGCCAAGATCGCCGCCATGGCGTATCGCCCCGGCCGGACCGCCATGCTGGGAAGAGGTCGGATTGAAATGGCCGCCCGCGCTGGAGGCGTCCGCCGCACTGCAATTGCCCTTTTCATGAATATGCATGCCGTTCGTGCCATTGGCTTTTAAGCCGTTTATCTTGGCTTCGACCAGCACCATGTCGCCTTTCTGGGTAAAGTTGACCGTGCCGCTGACCGAATTGCCCTTGGTCGGGGCCAGGACCGCCGTGGCGGACTGTTTCTTGCTGAAGAAGTTATTGCTGCCGCTGCAAGCTGCCAGCAGTACGCAGCCACAGATCAAAATCCACACGGATTTCATTGGGTTCTCCCGAATGTTGCATTGGGCCTGGTGCGCCAGAAACAGCGAGTTTTTTAGCACTCGCTTCCCGGGGTGTCAAATCGCCCTTATGCGGCAGGGATGCAGATCCGGCAGAACACGGTGGCGCACTGCCGTAAAATTCGCATTGAATTCACGCTACGCATCAATTCAATCATTCCCACATCGATCCACAATCAGACCCACGGCCACGACCTCGATCAGCCTTCGGAGTGGGTCGTTCGCTGGGCGCGCAGTATCGTACCGGTGGGAGAGGTTTTGGATCTCGCCTGCGGTGGTGGTCGTCATAGCCGGTATCTGGCTTCGCTGGGATTGCGGGTTCGTGCTGTCGACCGCGACCGTCACGCATTGGCCGCGCTGGCCGGAATTGCCGGCATCGCAGTCCAGCTATCCGACCTGGAAAACGCGCCGTGGCCGCTGACCGGGCAGCGCTTCGATGGCGTGATCGTGACCAACTATCTGCACCGTCCGCTGTTTCCCTGCATTCTCGATGCGCTTTCGCCGACCGGATTGCTCGTCTACGAGACCTTCGCTGCCGGCAACGAACGCTTCGGCAAACCGTCCAATCCGGATTTTTTGCTGCGGCCGGGTGAACTGCTTGA
>JANMYN010000216.1:0-4596 GCA_031382195.1 Betaproteobacteria bacterium | reverse complement strand
TACGGCACCGGTGCCGGAACGCAAGAGGCTTATCCGATGGTGCTGTCGACGCTGATAAGCCGCCGGGTCGTCAGCGCCGGCGTACCCGGAGAGACGACGGCCGATGGGTTGGAGCGTCTGCCCGCGGTACTCGATGAGGTCAGGCCCAGGCTGATGTTGCTGTGCATGGGTGGCAACGACATGCTGCGCAAGGTGGCGCCCGCAAGCATCGAATCGAATCTCCGCGCGATGGTGCAACTGGCAAAGGCGCGCGGCATCGGCGTGCTGCTGATTGGCGTGCCGACGCCGGAACTATTTGGCGCCCCTCCCGGGTTCTATGACAGCATTGCGAAAGAGTTCTCGCTGCCGCTGGAAAAGAAGGTATTGAACGACATATTGTTCGACCGTAGCCTGAAATCCGACACGATTCATCCGAACGCCCTTGGATATCGCCGCTTCGCCGAAGCGCTTGCCGGGCTGCTGCACAAGGCGGGCGCAGTATGATGCCGGGCACCGAAGAAAAGGCTCCATGAAAAGCCATCGCATCGACGTAATCCGCGGACTGCTTGCCGCGTTCGTTCTGGCGCTTGCGTCCACCGCAACGGCGGGCGCTGCCGATGCCGATAAAACGAAAGTCGTGCTGGCTGTGGGGGGCAAGACAACCCTGTATTACCTTCCGCTGACGCTCGCCGATCGCCTCGGCTACTTCAAGGACGAGGGCCTCGACGTTCAGATCAACGATTTTCCAGGCGGATCGAGGGCATTGCAGGCGCTGATCGGTCGAAGCGCCGACGTTGTTTCGGGCGCCTACGAACACACTATCGTGATGCAGACGCTTGCCCAGAAAGTGCAGGCCTTCGTACTCCAGGGCATGAATCCCGGACTTGAACTGGGAATCCGCAAGGATCTGGCCGCCGGCTATACCTGGGCAAAAGACCTGAAGGGCATGAAAATTGGCGTCTCCGCGCCGGGATCGAGCACCCACATGCTGATCAATCATCTGCTGGCTTCGGTCGGACTCAGGCAGGACGACGTGTCGATTATCGGTGTGGGGACCGGGCCGACCGCGGTGGCGGCCATGCGCAGCGGGCAGATTGACGCGCTGTCCAGTGTCGAACCGGTGATGACGTTGCTGGAGCGCTCCGGCGACATCAAGATCGTGGTCGAAACCATCACCGACAAGGGCGTGCGCGATGTATTTGGCGGCAGCATGCCGGCTGCGACGCTGTATGCGCGCGCGGACTACATCGAGCAGAATCCACGTACCGTGCAGGCGCTGACCAACGCGATCGTGCGTGCGCTGTTGTGGCTGCAGCACAGTACGACAGAGGATGTTCTCAACACTGTGCCCCCCGAGTATCTGCTCGGCGACAAGGCCTTGTATGCCGCGTCGTTCGAGCGCCTGCGGGCGACTTATTCAAAAGACGGAATAATCCCGAAGAAAGGCGTCGACATTTCCTACAAGGTATTGCTGGCGCACAACCCAGCCGTGCGGCGTGCGCCCGTGATATGGATCAACCAGACCTACACCAATGCCTTCGTCGAAAAGGCGCTGCAGAAGTACCGGTAAGGATGCAGAATCTGCTGAGACTGGAGGGCGTTACCTGTGCCTTTCCCGCCCGGGCAGGTAATGCGGATTACACCGCCGTCGAAGGCGTGAATCTGGATGTGCAGGAAGGTGAGTTCGTCTCGGTAGTCGGACCCACCGGATGCGGCAAGTCGACTTTGCTCAACGTCGCGGCCGGCCTGCTCGCGCCGACGCGAGGCAGCGTAAGCGTATCCGGGGAGAACCTGCATGGCATCAACACGCGGGCCGGCTATCTGTTCCAGAGCGAAGCGCTGATGCCTTGGCGCACGGCCTTACAGAATGTGATGGTCGGGCTGGAGTTCCGTGGCAGCGCCGCGGAAGAGGCACGCGCGCGCGCGGCCGAGTGGCTCAAGCGCGTCGGCCTCGCCGCCCACGGGCACAAGTATCCACATGAACTTTCCGGGGGCATGAGAAAGCGCGTGGCGCTGGCGCAGACGCTGATTCTCGATCCCAAGATTCTGCTGATGGACGAACCGTTCTCGGCACTTGACGTGCAGACCCGCAGTCTGATGGAAAACGAACTGCTGAATTTGTGGGCGCAGGACCGCAAGTCGGTAGTGTTCGTCACGCATGATCTTGAGGAGGCTATCTCGCTGTCCGATCGCGTGGTGGTCATGTCCGCCGGACCGGCCAGCCGGCTGATCGGGGAATTTGCCATCGACCTGCCGCGGCCACGCGACGTAGCCGAGATCAGGCTCACCCCGCGCTTCGTCGAAATACACAAGCTCATCTGGACTGCACTGCGGGATGAAGTGCAGAAGGCCTATGCCCATGCTCTGGATTAAGAGCACCCACCTCACCCCGGCCCTCTCCCCCCAATGGGCGGAGAGGGAGATGGAAACGTGGTTGCGCCGAGAAATACTTGTCGATCCGGAACGCCACGGTATCCAGAGTCGGCGTCGAAAAGAAAAATTAATATCACAAGTATCGCACCCCGTGCCGTTCACTCCCTCTCCGCCTTCGGGGGAGAGGGCCGCGGCGAGGTGGGTATGAAGCGCGGCACGCTGGTGGTCTGCCAGATTGGACTGCTGGTCGGCATGTTCGTGCTCTGGCACGTGCTGACCGCGACGGAGACGCTGCCGAAGTTTTTTTTCGGCGAACCGCTGGTTGTGCTGGCGCGCATTCGCGACTGGTTCGTCAGCGGCAAGATCTATCCCCATCTCGCGGTGACGCTGATCGAGACCATCCTTGCGTTCGTCTTTGGCACGGTGCTCGGTCTGATATTCGGTTTGTGGCTGGCACTGTCCGATTTCGCGGCCAAATTGCTCAGTCCGTATATCACCGCGCTTAATTCCATGCCGCGAGTGATTCTGGCGCCGATCTTTGCCGTCTGGTTCGGCCTGGATATCAAGTCCAAGGTCATGCTCGGGATCACGCTGGTGTTTTTCATCGTCTTCTTCAGCGTCTACAACGGTGTGCGCGAAGTCAGTCCGACAATTCTGGCCAATGCGCGCATGCTCGGCGCGAACGGCCGCCAGTAGCTGCGGCACGTTTATCTGCCAAGCGCCACGGCCTGGGTGTTCTCCAGCCTTCACGCCTCCGTCGGCATGGCCTTTGTCGGAGCGGTAGTTGGCGAATACCTGGGTTCGGCCCGCGGCGTCGGTTACCTGATTCTCCAGGCCGAGGGCGTGTTCGACATCAACACCGTGTTTGCAGGCGTACTCGTGCTGACCGCCAGCGCCCTGGTCCTCGACTACGCCGTCACCCTTGCCGAACGGCGACTGCTGCGCTGGCGCCCGGGCCGCGTTTCTACTAACGCTTCCTGAAGTCTAGGGCGAAGGCACAGCGCAGATACCCTCGCGCAGCGTGGAGTCGTCCTTTAGGACGCAGATACCCTCGCGGAGCGTGCTGCCCTAATCTTCTTGAGCGAAACGCCCAGTCCGTGCTAGAAACGGGTTTGGGCAAAACGACAAAAAAACGCATTTGGACTTTTCCAATCACGCCATCCTGATCGGCGCCGTGTTGCTGCTGCTGAGCGTTCTGGCCAGCACGCTTTCGGCGCGCACCGGCGCACCGCTGCTGTTCGTATTCCTCGGTATCGGCATGCTGGCCGGCGATGAAGGGCCCGGGCACATCCGCTTCGGAGACTACCAGGTCGCCTATCTGGTCGGCACCATGGCGCTGGCCGTCATCCTGTTCGACGGCGGCATGCGCACGCGCTACGACACCTTCCGTGTCGGCTTGTGGCCGGCGGTGTCGCTTGCGTCGGTCGGTGTGGTACTGACCACCGCGATCGTGGGTTACTGCGCTTCGCGCATTCTCGGGCTCGGATTGATGGAAGGCATGTTGATCGGCGCGATCATCGGCTCCACCGATGCGGCGGCGGTATTCTCGCTGTTGCACGCGGCCGGAATGCGGCTCAAGCAGCGCGTCGGCGCAACCCTGGAAATTGAATCCGGCTGCAACGACCCGATGGCCGTATTTCTGACCTTGTCGCTGATCCAGCTCGTTGGGGCCGATCAGACAGTACCGGGCTGGTCGCTGCTCTGGCACTTCTTCCAGCAGTTCGGACTCGGCGCACTGGCCGGCATCGGCGGCGGTAAGCTACTCGGCTGGCTGATAAACCGCGTGACGCTTGCGAGCGGACTCTATCCGCTGCTGGCGATTGCGGGAGGCCTGGCGATCTACGCCGGCACGACGGTCCTCGACGGCAGCGGCTTCCTCGCGATCTATCTCGCCGGACTCGTTCTCGGCAACAGCCGCGTGCATACGGTAGGCAACATCCTGCGCGTGCACGACGGACTCGCCTGGCTGTCGCAAATCGTTCTGTTTTTGATGCTCGGCCTGCTGGTCTCGCCCATCGCACTGTTCGACATCGGTCTCGGCGCACTCGGCGTTGCGGGAGTGCTGATGTTTGTCGCGAGGCCGCTCGCGGTCGGGATCTCGCTGCTCCCGTTCAGATTTCCTCTGCGCGAGCAGGCGTTCATCTCGTGGACTGGCCTGCGCGGTGCCGTGCCGATCGTGCTCGCGCTGTTTCCGGCTCTGGCCGGGCTGCCGCAGTCCTCGATCTACTTCAATGTCGCGTTTTT
>JANMYN010000192.1:0-1852 GCA_031382195.1 Betaproteobacteria bacterium | reverse complement strand
GCGGCTGCTGGTCGAACTCGTCATCACGCTCTCCGGGCAGCGCGGCCGCCGCAGCGACGCCGTCGGAAATTTCGAACTGTTTCTGCCGCCTGCGATCGACCAGCGCCGCGGGCTCACGCTCCCGTGCGCCCATCTCTCGGTGCGAATCGATCAGGCCACGGACGTTCCGGTCATCCGGATGGATGTCGCGCCAAGCATCTCGCACCTGCGACGAGCGCAAACCACGGAACTCGCAGCCTGACTGCTGATTCGCGCGCACGCTCTTTGGGCCGCGATCACCGGACCGGGAAATCGAACCGCTTTATGAAAACGAAACGGGTGCCGTCGTTCGTGACGACGTTGTAGCCGGGCAGGCCGTCGCCGTTCCGATCGAATTCGAAAGTGCCTTCCAGCCCCCGATAGCCGTTGACTGGTCGGTCAACTTGTCGCCGTTGCCATTAATCCTGGCATCACTCATTTGATGCGATCGCCGTGATGAACGGCGCATTGCACCTACTGACGTTGCGATGGTCGAAACGATTTCGCATCGGACCCGCCGGCCGCATTGACAGCATCAGGGCACAGCCTTACCGTGCGAGTGCGGTTTCAATTTGACGGAGAAAACAACGATGAGCGCGAAGCGCATCGCAGCCGTACTTCTTTCCGGTATCGTACTACTGGCTGCCGCCGCCTGGTCGCAGGGCCTGCCTTCGGCTGCACCAGAATCAGTCGGCATGTCGGCGCAACGGCTCGCTCGCATTGGCGACACGTTCAGGAAAGAAATCGATCAGGGTAAGTTACCTGGCGCTGTGTTTCTGGTCGCCCGCAAAGGCAAGCTCGTGTACTCGGAAGCGATCGGCTTTCAGGACAAGGAAGCCGGCAAACCGATGGCGAAGGATTCGATCTTCCGCATTTATTCGATGACCAAACCGCTCGTTTCGGTGGCCGCGA
This sequence comes from Betaproteobacteria bacterium, assembly GCA_031382195.1. GTDB lineage: Bacteria > Pseudomonadota > Gammaproteobacteria > Burkholderiales > JACQAP01 > JACQAP01. Next base: position 922 of record JANMYN010000192.1, on the reverse strand, counting down.
TGATGCTGGTCGAGGAAGGCAGGATGCAACTCACTGACCCGGTCTCCAAGCATTTGCCGGCAATGAAACCCCAGAGCGTCAGCGCGGCTAAAGCCGACGCCGAGTTCGCCAGGATCACCTATGCGCAGGTTCCCGCCGACCGCGAAATGACGGTGCAGGATCTGCTGCGCCACACGGCAGGCCTCGCTTACGGTGAAATCACCCAGAATGCACCCGTGAAAGAGGCGCTCGCCAAAGCCGGCCTCTATAAAACCACGATCGATTTCGATGCGCGTGATCTGACCCCTGCCGACGAAATCGAACGTCTTGCAAAAGTGCCGCTCGTGCATCAGCCCGGAACGATCTGGGAATACAGCCTCGCGAGCGACGTGCTCGGCCGCGTCGTCGAAGCCGCGTCCGGAGAACGGCTGGCCAATTTCCTCGACAAGCGCTTGTTCAAACCGCTGAAGATGGGCGACACGGGGTTCTGGGTACAACAGAACAAAATCCATCGGCTGGCTGCACCGCTGCCCACCGACAGCACCAGCGGTAAGCCCAACAACCTGATCGAAGTATCGGCTGCGCCGGCTAATGATTCAGGCGGTGCGGGCGGCGTGTCTACTGCTGCGGATTATCTTCGCTTCACGCAAATGCTGCTCACTGGCGGCCAGCTCGATGGCAACCGGGTGCTGAGTCGAAGCACGGTCGCACTGATGACTTCCGATCATCTCGGAGCGCGCATCTCCGCACCGGTCACGCCGGGAGAGCTCTTGCTGGGCGTGCCGGGTTATACCTTCGGCCTCGGCTTCGCGGTGCGTCAGGGTCCGGGGATTGCAGGCGTGCCTGGCTCGGCGGGCGAGTTCATGTGGGCAGGCTATGCAGGAACCTATTTCTGGGTCGATCCGAAGGAAGAGATCGTCGCCGTCTACATGTCCCAGGCACC
>JANMYN010000185.1:0-1535 GCA_031382195.1 Betaproteobacteria bacterium | reverse complement strand
CGGACCTACTGGGGCGGTGCACTGTTTTATCTTCTTGCCGACGTGCGCATCCGCGAACGCACCGGCAATCGCGCGGGACTTCAGGATGCGTTACGTGCCATTCTCGCCGGTGGCGGCAACTGCGAAGCGTCCTGGGATGTGCGGCGAACGCTGGCGATGGGCGACGAGGCCACTGGGACGAATGTCCTGATCGAGTTGTTCGACGAAATGCGGGCCGCGCCAGTCTCGCCGGATCTTGCGCAATTATGGCAACGTCTCGGCGTGAAGCTTTCCCGTGACGGGGTCGAGTTCGACGAGGCGGCGCCCTTGGCGGCGATCCGGCGGGCAATCACCGCCAGACCGGGTGCCTGAAACGCAAATCGTCGCGGCAAGCCGCGGATTACTTGTGCAGGTCGTCAGTCCAGACCACGTTTTGCGGTTTTTCCACGGCAGGAATATCGAGGTTCACGACGACCGGTTCCTGGCCCGACCGCACCAACACACAAGAGAGCGGCTGCGTGTCCGACGCGTTGATTTCCTGATGCGGCACATACGGCGGCACATGGATGAAATCGCCGGGCCCCGCCTCCGCCACGAATTCGAGATGGTCACCCCAGCGCATTCGCGCCTGACCGCTGACCACGTAAATAACACTCTCGACGGGGCCATGATGGTGAGCGCCGGTCTTGGCCTTGGCATGGATCACCACCGTTCCGGCCCACAGCTTTTCGGCACCGCAGCGCGCGTGGGTGATGGCGGCTGCCCGATTCATGCCGGGTGTTTGCGCCGTATTCGTGTCGAGCTCGGAGGCCTTGACGATGCGGATGCCGTGATACTTCCACTTGGAGTCGATCATCGGATTTTCCCTGTCAGCGGAAGTGCAGCATGACAAGCAGCAGCACGGTTGGGATGATGGTGTTCACCAGGGACAACGCGAACAGCGGGCGCGATCCCTTCTGATTCGCTGTGACGTAAATGAATGCGGTTATGCCGGACACGCCGACAACAAGGCCGCCGATTGCATACAGCATGGAGAAAATTTGAAATTCGCCCTGGCGCTGAAAATAAGGCACGAGATTGAGCTGCCATGTCAGGTAAATGATCAAGCCGATATTGGCCAGTAACGGCAGGTAATAGAGCACAAAGCGTTTCAGTTTACTGCTCAACCGTTATTCCCCCGTATCCCGCCGGCAATATTGCTGGCTCGCGCAGTCACTTTTTCAGCGCCATTTGCAGCACCCTTGCTACGTGCAGAGCTTTTCGGCCGGATCCGTCGTGAATCTGATGGCGGCAACTGGTGCCATCGGCAACGATGATTGTTTCGGGCTTAGCGTTCCTGACTGTGGGAAGCAGCGAGAGTTCCGCCATTTTCATGCTGACGTCGAAATGCTCAGCCTCGTAGCCAAAGCTTCCGGCCATGCCGCAACAGCTCGATTCCACGGTTTGCACTTTCAATCCCGGAACCAAATCCAGTACTTTGCGCACCGCCGGCATCGCATCGAATGCCTTCTGGTGACAATGCCCGTGCAGCAATGCAGCGTTCGTAGCGAGCGGCG